>JALSJN010000009.1 GCA_026989335.1 Thiotrichaceae bacterium | reverse complement strand
AGATGACATGATTCTTAAACCAAATAAATTAAAACAGGCGAACATTATACCTTTCTTGTTAGAATGCGCGACATGCAAATACACAAAAACACCTCATTAAAAGCATTAAATACCTTTGGCGTTGATGGCAATGCTAAATATTACTGCGAAATTCATACAATGGAAGATATTGCCGATCTGCTAGATTGGAAAGCGACAAATAAAGCAGGGGAAAATTCACCTCATTTATTAGTCGGTGGAGGCAGTAATTTATTGTTTAAAAATGATTACGATGGACTCGTCACTAAAATCTGCCTTGCAGGGAGAGATATTGCCGATGAAGATGAAAATCATGTTTATGTCACCGCGGCTGGGGGTGAAAACTGGCATGATTTTGTGCGTTGGACCGTGAGGCAGAAATACGCAGGATTAGAAAACCTATCCTTAATTCCCGGTACTGTTGGCGCAGCTCCTATTCAAAACATCGGTGCGTATGGTGTTGAGCTAGCAGATAGCTTTTACTCACTACAAGCGGTTGATTTAGGAACAGGCGAGGTATTTGAATACCAAAAATCTGCCTGTAAGTTTACTTATCGAGAAAGTATTTTTAAATCTCAAATGCTAGATAAACTATTGATTACTTCAGTTACTTTTGCTTTAACCAAAGAAAGCAAACAGCCGATATGGAAAACAGACTATGCTGGCGTGCGGGAAGTCTTAGGTGGCAAAGAATTGACTGCCGAGCTTATTAGCGATGTGATAATTGCTCTGCGTCAAAGTAAATTACCTGATCCTGAGGTGATTGGTAATGCGGGAAGTTTTTTTAAAAACCCAGTGTTGAGTTTGGCTGAATGGCAAGTATTGAAAGCAGATAACTCAGAAGTTCCTGGTTGGGAGCAAGCGAATGGCGATATGAAAACCTCAGCCGCTTGGTTGATTGATCAGTGTGGATTTAAGGGTTACAAAAAAGGCGATGCCGGTGTTTCTGAAAAGCATGCATTGGTGTTGGTGAATTACGCGAACGCCACAGGTGCTGATTTATGGGCAGTTGCGCAAGAGATTATGGCATCGGTTAAGGAAAGATTTGGGGTTAGCTTGGAGGCAGAGCCACGGGTGATTTCGTGTTAGACATGATACAAGAACGCGACGAATTTAACTTTCACCAAAAAATTGAAGAAACTACTGGGGTAGCTTTAGTCTTTTTCACCGGTCCACATTGTGCATCGTGCCACCACTTACGTGATTTATTGTTAGCGAATAAAGTGCTTTTAAAAAATGCTTTGGGTGAGTTTGTTGCTTTTGAGATAAAAGCGGATAAAGCTACTGCTTTGGTCAATGAATTTAATGTGTTTCATTTGCCGAGTATGTTTCTGTATAACAATGGACAGTTTCACTGTGAGTTACATAGCGAGGCGCATTCGCAAAAGATTATTGATGCAATCCGTGCGGCATTATCTAAACCTGCAGAAGAGGAGCCGTAGACAAAAGGCAGAAACAAAAAAGCACAGAGAAATAAAATTCTCAGTGGCTTTTTTTAAATTATTGTTTTTTAGAAACGATAGCCCACAGAAAACTTGATGGTGTCATTGTCAGAATCTTGAACAAAAGCTCTCGTTTCAATTTCAGAAATCTTTTCATCAAAGTTACTGGTATCAACATACATGATATCAGCGACAAGACCTTTATTGCGTGAAGTCATGTAACCAGCACCTATGTAACGTCCTTTTATTGTTTCCATATCAAGGTTGGTAGCCCATGATGCATCTTTTGTTAATAAGCCACCGATAGTTCCGTAGCCAACCATTAAACGAATATGTGGGGCTACGTAATATCTTGCACCAAGTGAAAAAGCTGGGGCAGCAGCATATTTATCAGTATTATTGATATTGGCTTTACCAATGGCTAAACCTAGCCCTGCAAAGAGCTCAACATTGTTTCCAACATCAAAGTTTGCATTGCCACCGAAGTGACCATAAGGTAGTCCATAACCTGCTTCAAAGTTAAGGTTTTTTGAAAATGCAGGACTTGATAGACCTGCCAATGCGATAAGTAATAATGGTGCTATGAGCTTTTTCATAGATTTAATCTCTTTTTAGATGATGTATATTTATGAATTATAAACGATTTTCTGTTTATTTAAAGAAAATTGCGGGTTTTGTACAAAACTTCTTCACTTGTGTTTAATCGGTTGGGTAAGCATTTTTAGAAAACATGTCAGATCAATCATCTGTTGAGTGATATTTAATATGGGGTTAGGTAAACTTCACGATGGTTTTAAAAGTTATTAAAACGAATAAATGAGTCAAGCTCAGTTGGTTGGGCGTCACGTTTGCGAACTCTTGGGTTTTGGTAACGATCAAGCCGAAAGCTATTTTCAAAAAATTCATTATTGAATCGGCGGTCGTTTTGATTGTAGTTACCTTGATTTTGGTTAAAGTTGGTTTGATTAAACGCCCCTTGCTTATCCATCGCAAATAATAAGCCAAATACAACAGTGGCAACAGCTAACATAGCAAAGCCAATTTTAATATAACTATAAGGGCGCTCTCCTTGAATAGTACCGTTGCGCCCATTTATCACGTAGCGGTAGGTTTTTTTACGGTATTTGAAAGCCGCTGACCACACGGGTAATAATATATGCTTAAAGGTAGTGTCTTCGTGTTGTGTGTTGACGGCAGATATTCGTTGATGGTCACCACCAATATCATAGCGTACAGACCGGTGGATTTTAGTTTCCATGATGTTTTCTGCCTGTAAGAAGCCTTGGTCTACGGTTACTTGATATATTTCACTGCGAAAACCACTGATATATTCTTCAGAATAGGGAACTAGGTTGTCTAAATCCCAAGGTTGTAAGTGGTTGATAATGGTTCTGGGAAGTGTCTTTGTTGCGCCGATTAATACATCATTAAAATGCAAATTGACTCTGCCTGCTACGGGTGTCCAGCGGATTCTCGCGACGGTTCTTACTTGTTGTACGCGCCGACCATTGATGACGGTTGAGTAGACTTGTCGGTCATAATAAGTGATGCCCCGTTGACCACGATAGTTATTCGTTGTTTGGCTATCGTAGGTCCAGTAGGGTAAGAAAATTCCGACTAATTTATCATTGCGTTTGCTGTGTTTTTTAAGTGCAGAAGGGGCAAACCAACGGCTGCCAATCCAATCATCATAGATTTGAATAGCTTGTTTTTGCTCGATTAGAAAAGGCAATAAGGAACGTGGAATAATAAAGCGGGCATGTGCTGTGCCGGCTATAACAGGTGTGGCGCAATAGGGACAATCACCCGCATGTTCGTTATCTTTAAAGCTAAATTCAGCACCGCAAGAAGGGCATTGGATAATTGCAATCTTGGTACTTTTGGGTGAGTTTCGTTGTAGCCGTGCTAGCTCTTGTACGGCTTCTTTAAAGTCATACTCATGGATTTTTTCGTGCGAGGTAGCAACAGGGTAGTGATGTCCACAGTTACGGCATAATAAGTCTTGCGAGGTGGGTGAATACACCAAATGCGAACCACAGTTTTCGCAGGTAAAATGCGCTTGTGAGATGACATGTTCATCCTCTCTGGCTTTTTCGTCTGTATCTTTTATTGGCTCAGCAGATAGTGGCGTAAAGCGCGTTTTTTCATCAAATAATTGCGGCACAATAGCTTACTTTTATTTGTTGTCTGGTAACTTTGGTGGTGTTTCAGTGCCACTGTCAGAGTCTTCAAAAAGTCCATCAAGTGCTTTAATAAGTTCTATGGACTGCCATTCTTTCATGCCATCAATCCATGCTAAAGTGCCGGGTGAAATTTGTCGATTTGACGCAAGTTGTTGGAGTTGTGATAAGTCTAAGGGGCCAACTGTTTTACGGTCTATGGCAACATGCCAATTGGTGTCAGGCAGAGGAGGTGGGCTGGGAATGCTGTTAGTGGTTGGTGATGCCACTGTCGAACCGAGTGCAGGTTTATCAAAATCATGCGCCATTTTATTTGCCATCGCGAAACCTAAACCCATTTCAATGGCGCTACCTGTGCCACCGCCACCGGTGTTATTTATCATCGACTCAGCAGCACCGAACTGGATGTATTTATTTAAATCACCAATCATGCCCATGCTGGTACGTTTGTCTAAGGCTTTTTCAACCTCAGGCGGTAATGAGATATTTTCAACCAGAACTTGGGTGAGTTCAAGGCCGTAGTCTTTAAATTCTGGGCCAATCCGTTGGGTGAGTAGCTTACCAAGTTGACTTTGGTTGCCAGCTAAATCTAACACGGGAATATCCGCGCTACCTAAAATATCAGTGTAGCGAGTGACGATTAAGTTGCGTAGCTGGCTGCTGATTTCATCAACGGTAAAGTGACCATCGGTGCCAACAATTTCACGAATAAATTTGCTGGGGTCATCAATGCGAATGGTATAGGTACCAAAAGTACGCAGGCGCACCATGTTAAATTCTTTATCACGCATCATGATAGGGTTTTTGGTGCCCCATTTTAGATCCGTAAACTGGCGCATATTAAAGAAGTAAACTTCGGCTTTGAAGGGACTTTCAAAGCCGTGATACCAATGTTGTAAGGTTGATAAAATGGGTAGATTTTTGGTTTCAAGCTCATAAAGACCGGGGCCTAAAATATCAGCAATTTCCCCTTCGCTAACAAATACCGCAACTTGGGATTCACGCACCGTGAGTTTTGCGCCAAATTTAATTTCATTACCGTAGCGCTGAAAACGGTAAACCATCGTATCTACGCTTGAATCTGTCCATTCAATTATATCGACGAATTCGCCAAATAGTTTGTCCCAAATGCTCATGTTATCTCTCCTTAATATTTTATCTGTCGACCGTTACGACCAAACAGTCAGCGATAGCAATAATTACTTAATCGCTTTAGTAGCTTCTTCTGCAATTTCTTGCACAGGGTTATCAGCACGTGATTTTGCGGCGACTAATGCAGCGCGTAGTTCGCTTTCCATATGGGTGAGCTCTTTATCTGCTTCGGCACGTTTTGCTTTACCTTCTTCGGCAATTTTTAGGCTGTCGTTGATGGTTTCAATTAATTGATTATTGGCTTTGCGTACTGATTCGATATCAAACACACCGCGCTCCATTTGTTTGCGCACTTCGGCATTAGCGGTACGTAGATTATCTGCGTTACTTTCTAATAAATCATTGGTTAAGTCGGTGGCTTTTTTAACCGTGTCAGCGGTATCACTCATGCGGTAAATGGTTACGGCTTGCGCGAGTTGGTTTTTCCATAAAGGTACGGTATTAATTAAAGTCGAGTTAACTTTATTAATAAGCATTTTATCGTTTTCTTGCACCAGACGAATACTCGGTAAGCTCTGCATGGCAACTTGGCGAGTTAGGCGTAGGTCGTGTAGACGACGTTCTAAATCATCGCGTGCGCCACGCATATCACGAACCGCTTGTGCAGGTAACAGATTTTCTGTATCAGCTTCAGCAATTTTCACAAGTTCAGGTATTTGGTTTTCATCAACCATACGGAGTTTCTCATCCCCCGCAGCGATATAAAGCTCAAGCTTGTGAAAGTATTCTAAATTGGCATCGTATAACTTATCCAATGAAATAATATCGGTTAGCAGCTGAGTTTTCTGTTCTTCCATTTTGTCGGTGATGTTGTTGATTTGCTTGCGCACATCGTCGTACTTACTTAAAAACACAGAAACAGGTTTTGCTTTGCCAAATAAACGCGCAAAAAATCCAAGCTTACGATTAGGGTTTAGCTCATCAATATCAAAACCACGGATAGCGGCAATCATATCGTTAAGCGGTGCGCCTGTTTTACCTAAGTCTTTATTACGAACCCCTTCAAGCATGTTTTCAGAAATGGTACTCATCTCTTCTTGTGCTTTGCTACCAAAAAATAATATGGTGCTACGGTCTTCTACATTAATTTCTGCAATCAACTGCTCCATAGTTTTTTGATCATCGGACTCGGCTTTACTGTAAGCGATAATCTCATTGGAAAGTTCTTTATACTTGGTTAGCTCAGTGCCAGGGAGAATATCAATTTCAGTTGCGCTGGTCGTAGCAGTGGTAGTTTCAGACATTTTATAAATCCTTTTTGGTGTTATCTAATGGGGTAAAGGCTATGGACTAGAGCCCTTTTAATTGTGTTCTGAGTACTTCAATTTTCACATCAAGGTCGAGTTGATCATTGCGTAAAAGTTTTTGGTGTTGCTCGTCAAAAGTTGATTCAATCGAATCAAGTACTTCTTGAAAATCATTATCTAAAACTTCAGTCGTTGCGTCTCGTCCGTGGGTTTTGGCATAACTCTCAGTCACACGTGCGGTGCCTTCTAAATAGACTTTTAAAAATTTTCTAGCACGGGTTAAGTCGCGTGGATCTTCTTCTATTAAAGTGAGAATACCACGGGCTTTTTTAATAATACGTTTTAAGTGTTTATCAAAGTTAACATTGCTAATGTTTTCACGCGCCTTTTCAATCGTAGCTATTTTGATCTCTGCCTCTTCTAAGGCTTCAAAGACTTCATCGGCACTAACACCTAATGAAATATTGCCGGTTTTATCGCGGCGTGGGTCCATCCCATACGCGAGGTAAAAGCCAAGCAACGTGACAAAGCCAATTAAGATGCTTGAAAATAAACCATAATCTGAGAGTAAAAACGCGGTTAAACCCGTGGTAATCGCCAATAAAAGTGCTGCAACAGACTTAAAAGGTGTGCCGGGTGCTCGTGCTAGCTTCTTCTTTTTAAAGCGGCTTTCTAACTTAAAGCCGTGGCGTGCGACAACTGCAGCAATCATAAAACCTGCAAATAATGCCCCAGCGGTAATGCTAGAAAATAGCTGGCCTTTAACTAAGTGGACAACCGCAGCAATCAACACCGGTAACGGCATTAAAAAAAGTAGCGTGCCTTTAATCCCTGTTTTTACCGTATCAAGGACTTCCGTGGCGGGTTCGTAACGTTTTGCTTTACTCATTTAGTATTAACTCATTAATTTATATGAAATAAAACTTGTAGACAGACTAAACCGACCGTGGCCGAAAGTAAAATAAATCCGATTGTTTTTTGCATAAGGTAAGGCATAGGTACTCAATTACTATTATAAAGATAATATTATTATATAGTGTTTATAGAGGTGTTTATCAAGTTTGCTTTATTTTGGGCATAAAAAAAACGGGCCACTTAAAAAGTTAGCCCGTTTGTACATATTGCTATCAACAGTACCCCCGTAAAATTGATAGCGGTCATCGTTTTGTCCCTATTACCAGCTCCCCAATTGGATGCCGATGCCTTGGTTGATGACATACTCAGCTGTTAAACTTGGAATCCCCGATCATAGAGTGTATGAATGATCTTTTATTATTTTTAGGATTATCGAATTCCTAGTTCAACGAAAAGTCACAACACAAACCCCTTTGAAAAGTGACTTTCTTGCTGAAGTTGATACATAGATTACGCTTATATCCCTGAATCGAAGCTGAACGGCTTTATTTAACGTTTAGTTATTTCAGGTGGTTTTCTAAATATATTATAAATCAGTGTGTTAGGTTTATATTTGTTTTCATTTATTTCTTTATGGGGTTGGCTTTTGTGTGTTTTTTCCTCAAGAAAAGGGCAGGATCAACGGTATTTCCATTCAGATAAACGGACCAATGTAGATGTGGGCCAGTGACTCGTCCAGTTGATCCAACCTTACCAATAAGTTGACCACGTTTAATGTTTTGCCCTTTTTTGACATTAATTTTACTTAAGTGCGCGTATAGACTGATCAAGCCATTGCCATGATTTAAGTAAACGACATTGCCTGTAAAAAATAGATTGCCAGTGTATAAAACAGTGCCTGTTTCAGTTGCTTTAACTGATCGACCAAGCGGAGCGGCGATATCCATGCCGCTGTGCGGATTACGCTTTTGTTTGTTTAATATGCGTTTAAGCCCAAAGCGACCGCTATCTCGACCTGAAACAGGGCGCATAAAGTTTAAATGGGCTTGATGTGGTGTAAAAGTATTTTGGAGCTTTTGCTTTAAACGAGATTCACGCTGAATTCTGGCGCGTGATTTTTTATTCGGGTTTACTTTATTTTTATTGGAGATTCTTAATCGCTGGGTTCGGTAATGATAGTTTCTTACGCGAAAGCTTTTGTAGTGTGTTTGCTTTTTTTCATCAACTATCTTGACCTTGTGAAAGCCAGCTGTAGCGCTTAAAGGAATTCCGACGATTGCAAGCCAGTTATGTTTGCCCTTAACTAGTGCAACGGGTTTCGTTTCAAAGCTAACTCTAGGTTTGTGCTGTGTAATTGGGGCTACATTGATAGTGGCGATTCCACCGGGCTTTAAATCATTTATTGGAAAAGCGTAGCTAGATTGGCTGAGTATAAAAAAGCATAAAATAAGAATTGTTTTTATCATTTAGATATATGTGCACGAGTGAAGGTAAAGAAAAAACAGTTGGAGTTTCACTGATTAAGGCGAAAAAATAGTGGAGTTCCCACGCTTTTACTCGACACCCGAAGCCTGTAAAACCCCACTTTCATGTGGGACGCATTGGCAAAGCTAAACCGCAATTATTGGAATTACCCCATTCGCTGCTTCTTGATAGCTTTCAATCTCATTAAAATTTAAATAACGATAAATATCATCCGCCATGGTATCTAAATCTGCAGCGTACTCCATATACTCATCTACCGTGGGTAGCTTGCCTAAGATAGCGGCGATTGCTGATAATTCTGCTGAGGCTAAATAAACATCCGCACCATCGCCTAAGCGATTGGGGAAGTTACGGGTGGATGTTGAAACAGCGGTGCTTTTGGGTGCTATGCGGGCTTGGTTGCCCATGCAGAGTGAACAGCCGGGCATTTCGGTGCGTGCGCCTGCGGTGCCGAAGATACTGTAATAGCCTTCTTCAGTGAGTTGGGCTTCATCCATTTTGGTGGGTGGGGCAATCCATAAACGGGTAGGTACGGCGCCTTTGGTTTTTTCTAATAATTTACCTGCTGCGCGGAAGTGACCGATATTGGTCATACAGGAGCCGATAAAGACTTCTTGAATCGCAGTGCCGGCAACCTCTGATAACGGTTTTATATCGTCTGGGTCATTCGGGCAAGCTAACAACGGTTCTTTGATTTCATTCAGGTCGATTTCAATAATTTCAGCGTATTCAGCATCCTTGTCAGCTGCTAATAACTCTGGGTTTGCAATCCAATCTTGCATCGCATCGATACGTCTTTGAATGGTGCGTTCATCGCCATAGCCACCCGCGAGCATCCATTTAAGCATCACGATATTAGAAGTGAGGTATTCAATAATCGGTTCTTTATTGAGCTTGATGCTACAGCCTGAAGCTGAGCGTTCGGCTGAGGCATCGGATAACTCAAACGCTTGCTCAACCTTGAGATCAGGCAAGCCTTCAATTTCTAATACACGTCCTGAGTAAACGTTTTTCTTACCTTTTTTCTCGACGGTGAGCAGTCCTTTTTGTATGGCTACATAGGGAATGGCATTAACCAAGTCGCGCAATGTAATCCCGGGTTGCATTTCACCTTTAAAACGCACTAAAACCGATTCTGGCATGTCCAGTGGCATAACCCCTGTGGCAGCGGCAAAAGCCACTAAGCCAGAACCGGCAGGAAATGAAATTCCAATCGGGAAGCGGGTGTGTGAATCACCACCTGTGCCAACGGTATCGGGTAGTAGCATACGGTTTAACCACGAGTGGATAACGCCATCACCCGGGCGAAGTGAAACCCCACCACGCGTCATTATAAAGTCGGGTAGAGTGTGTTGGGTATCAACATCAATCGGTTTTGGGTAGGCGGCAGTATGACAAAACGATTGCATGGTTAAATCAGCCGAGAATCCTAGGCAGGCTAAATCTTTAAGCTCATCACGGGTCATCGGGCCGGTGGTATCTTGTGAGCCTACAGTCGTCATTTTAGGTTCGCAATACATACCTGCACGCACGCCGTCTAAACCGCACGCTTTACCCACCATTTTTTGTGCAAGAGTATAACCTTTGCCTGTTTCAGCCGGGTCAATGGGCTTGCGGAATAGTTCGGATTCACTCAAGCCTAATGCCTCACGGGCGCGTGCTGTTAACCCACGACCAATAATGAGCGGGATGCGGCCATTGGCACGTACTTCGTCTAAAATAACATTTGGTTTAAGGGTAAATTCACAGACGACTTCATCAGAGTCATGTCGTTTAACTAAGCCCTCGTAAGGGTAAACATCAATCACATCACCCATATTAAGCTGTGCCACATCCATTTCGATAGGCAGCGAGCCTGCATCTTCAAGGGTGTTAAAAAAGATGGGCGCGATTTTTCCACCAAAACAATAACCACCTTCGCGTTTGTTAGGGATGAAGGGAATATCATTACCCATATGCCAAAGTACCGAGTTTACGGCTGATTTACGAGAAGAGCCTGTGCCGACCACATCCCCAACATAAGCTAATGGAAAGCCTTTTTCTTTAAGCTCGCTGATTAATTTTAACGGCCCAAGCTCGCCTTCTTTATCAGGCGTGATACCGTCACGAGGCATTTTTAGCATGGCATTTGCGTGCAGTGGAATATCGGGGCGCGACCAAGCATCGGGTGCGGGGGATAAATCATCCGTATTGGTTTCACCGGGGACTTTAAAAACAGTCACGGTAATCTTTTCAGCAAGCTCGGGTTTACTGGTGAACCATTCGGCATCAGTCCAAGATTGTAGAATCTTTTTCGCATGTGCATTACCAGCATCTGCTTTTTCTTTCACATCATGAAAAGCATCAAAAACCAATAAGGTATGCGAGAGTGCTTTAACCGCAATTTCAGCAATCTCTTCATCATCTAAAGCATTAATTAAAGGTTCGATATTATAGCCACCCAGCATGGTGCCTAATAATTGAGTGGCTTTTAGCTTGTCGATTAAAGGTGAACTTGCATCCCCTGTAGTAATCGCTGCTAAAAAACCTGCCTTGATATAAGCGGCTTCATCAACGCCAGCAGGGATACGGTTGGTTAATAAGTCAACAAGGAAGTCTTCTTCACCAGCGGGAGGTTGCTTTAATAAATCGACGAGGGAAGCCGTTTGCGCCGCACTTAAAGGTTTTGGGTAGATGCCTGCCTGCGCGCGCTCTTCAACATGCTTTTTATAATCGTTTAACATTTAATACTCCATGATGATATTTGAGGTGAGGATAACGTAAACTAAATTGCTTTAGTAGATTCATCCTTAAGTTTAGGAGAATTTTTGTTAATTTGAGAGGTTTATATTGCGTGTTAGAGACGTGGTTTAGCGATTCAATACTTGATATTCACCAATGTAAACCGTATATTCCTCTTCATAATTAATCAACAGGAGTTCGCTGTGGCGACTATAGATATTACCTCACAAACATTTGAAGAAACGATTGAAAAGAACGATATTGTTATTGTCGATTTTTGGGCAGAGTGGTGTGGCCCGTGTAAGTCTTTTGCACCCATCTATGAAGAAGTTTCTAATAAGTTTGATAATATTGTGTTTGGTAAGATTGATACGGAAGCAGAGCAAGAGTTAGGTGCACATTTTCAGATACGCTCAATTCCTACTTTAATGATTTTTAGAGAGCAGGTGGTTATCTTCTCTCAGCCCGGTATGTTGAATGCACAACAACTTGAAGAAGTTATCGGTAAAGTTAAAGAAATCGACATGAAAAAAGTGCATGCAGAAATAGCTGAACAAGAGCAAAAGTAGTTTTAAATATAAAATGTGAAGAAGTAGCGTTATGAATCCTGATTTTCTAGATTTTGAACAACCCATTGCCGAGTTAGAGGCAAAAATTGAAGAGTTACGTTATGTTGGCGGCTCGGATGTTAATTTGGGTGATGAGGTCGAACGCCTAGAGTCTAAAGTAGATTCATTGACGACTTCTATCTTTGCAAAGCTTACGGCTAAGCAGATTGGCCAGTTAGCACGTCACCCAAAACGTCCTTATAGCTTTGATATTATTGACCGTGTGTTTACCGACTTTCAGCCACTACATGGTGATCGTGCTTACGGCGATGATAAAGCTATAGTGGGCGGTACTGCACGATTTGAAGGTAACCCTGTGATGGTTATCGGCCATCAAAAAGGGCGTGATACGAAAGAAAATATCAAACGTAACTTTGGTATGCCTCGCCCTGAAGGTTATCGTAAAGCGTTACGTTTAATGAAAATGGCCGAGAAATTTCATTTGCCAGTTATTACCTTTGTCGATACACCGGGTGCATACCCAGGGATTGGCGCAGAAGAGCGTGGACAGAGTGAAGCGATTGCGCGTAACTTGTTTGAAATGTCTAGATTACGGGTGCCGATTGTTGCTACGATTACAGGCGAGGGCGGTTCTGGTGGGGCGCTTGCGATTGCTGTGGCTGATCGTGTAATGATGCTTGAATATTCTACTTACTCGGTGATTTCACCAGAGGGTTGTGCTTCCATTTTATGGAAAGATGCGGGTGCGGCAGAAGAGGCCGCTAATGCCTTGGGTATTACCTCAGATAAGCTCATTAAACTTGGTTTGGTTGATCGTATCATTCCTGAACCTTTGGGTGGTGCGCATCGTGATTTTGATGCGATTGCGTTTAGTATTCGCGAAGGTTTACAAAGCAGTTTACGTGATTTGCGTGCGCTCAGTACGGATCAACTTCTAGAAAAGCGTTATCAGCGTTTAATGGATTATGGAAAGTTTGATTCCTAATACTCTGACTCCTAGTGCTCTTAGTTCTTCATTGCTTTCAGAAAAGCTTTTCCTCCTATCTCCTTTTAGAAAATACCTTGTCGCTTTTAGTGGTGGCATGGATTCTCATGTTTTATTGCATTTACTCTCAATACTAAAACAACAGCATACTGAGTTGTCAGTACGTGCTGTGCATATTCATCATGGCTTGCAGAGTGTGGCAGATAATTGGCCTAAGCACTGCCAAAGTGTGTGTAAAGATTTGCATATTCCATTTAAAACTCTTTTTTTAGATTTGAATATTGAGTCGGGTGAAAGCTTGGAAGCCGTTGCACGACAAGGTCGTTATCAGGCACTACAAGATGTTTTGCAAAAAGATGAGGTTTTACTCACCGCGCATCATCAGCGAGATCAAGCTGAGACTTTATTGCTACAACTTTTTAGAGGTGCAGGAGTTCAGGGGTTAGCAGCAATGCCTGTCATGATTCACGCTGAAAAAGTCTTTCATATCCGTCCTTTACTGGATGAAAGCTATCAATCACTACAGGCTTATGCCCGTGAAAATAAGCTTAACTTTATTGAAGATCCGAGTAATAAAGATAATAGCTTTGATCGAAATTTTTTGCGTAATCAAATTCTTCCTCAACTGAGGGAGCATTGGCAGGGCTTAGATAAAGCACTTAGTCGCTCGGCAAAAATTCAATCAGAGACAAAGTTATTACTTGATCAAATGGCAGAGCAGTTACGCCTAGATTGCACTAAAGATTCTGATACACTCAATACCTATAACACCTTATCCATTAAATGTTTACTGGGTCTACCGAAAGAAAAGCAAAGGCTCTTAATTCGTTACTGGATTGCTGAAAAAGGCTTTTTGGCACCTTCTCAAAAAAAATTAAGAAATATTCTCATTGATGTTTTATTGGCAAAAGAGGATGCCCAGCCGCTGGTTACATGGCAAGGTGTTGAAGTAAGGCGCTTTAACCACCAGCTGTTTTGTGACTCACCGTTAACAGTGCACGATAACACGCAATGTTTAAGCTGGGATGGAATGAGACCACTAACGATTGACTCTCTAGGTATAACGATTAAACCATCTGCCTTGGGTGGACTTCAACAAAAGGGTCGGTCTTTTAGTATTCGTTTTCGTCAGGGTGGAGAAACGTTGGTGCTAGTGAAAAATAACCAGACAAAAAGTTTAAAAAAATACCTCAATGAAATAGCAATTCCGCCCTGGTTACGCGATAGAATCCCGTTAATTTATTGTGGGGATAGATTGATAAAGGTTCTAGATTTGGAGTCTTATGAAAAGGTGTTTCGTTAGATTAAAGAAGTCCACGAAAGGCACGAAAAAAGCATTAAATTTTTCGTGTTTTTCGTAACCGTCTTTAATTGTTTGTTAATCACAAATTTACTTAACCCGCATTCCTGCCAAAGCACCTTCATCGGGGTTGAGTACAAATAAATCTTCACCACCTGGCCCAGCGGCTAATACCATTCCTTCAGATGTGCCAAAGCGCATTTTTCGTGGTGCTAAGTTAGCCACCATTACGGTCATTTTACCTTCAAGCTCAGCTGGGTCGTAAGCTGACTTTATCCCTGCGAATACATTGCGTTGCTCGCCACCATTTTCGCCACCAAGGTCTAAGGTTAGTTGTAGTAACTTATCTGCACCTTCAACATGTTCGGCTTTAATGATTTTTACCACACGTAAATCAATTTTAGCAAAGTCATCGTATTCAATGGTTGGGCTGATTGGGTCTTGCGCTAGCTGAGAATCCACTTGAGAGCCTCCTTTTTCTTTACCATTCTGTGTTGATGTTTTCGCTTGTAAAACAGCTGCCTCGGCTAACAAGATTTTATTTGCCTCTAACATCGCATTAACTTTGTCTTCTTCAATACGTGTCATGAGTGCTTTAAATTTATTAATTTCTGCTCCTAATAGGGGTGATTCAACACTATCCCACTGGAGTTCGCCAGCATTTAAAAAAGCTTCTGATTTTTCTGCAAGTTCAGGTAAAACAGGTTTTAGATAAGTAATCAGCGCGCGGAACATATTTAAACCCTGTGAACAAATTGCTTGTACTTCGGGCAATGTAGCCTCATCTTTGGCGAGTACCCAAGGTTGTTTTTCATCCACGTATTGATTGGCAAGATCAGCCAGCGCCATAATTTCGCGCATTGCTTTGCTGTATCGGCGACTTTCGTAAGCCTCAGCTATTGAATCACTGGCATCAATAAATTGTTGATAAAGTGCCTCGTCGGCAAGTGAGTTTGAAAGATTTCCGTCAAACTTCTTACTGATAAAACCTGCACAACGAGAGGCGATATTAACGACTTTTCCGACTAAATCACTATTGATGCGTTGCTGAAAGTCTTCTAAATTAAGGTCGATATCATCTACCGTGTTGCTAAGTTTAGCGGCGTAGTAATAACGTAAGGGTTCAGCAGGCAAGTGATCTAAAAAGACGCGTGCAGTAATAAACGTGCCGCGAGACTTTGACATTTTCTGCCCATTGACATTTAAAAAGCCATGACAAAAAACTTTTGTGGGTACTCTAAAGTTACCCGCCTTTAAAACCGCTGGCCAAAAGAGGGTGTGGAAGTAGGCAATATCTTTGCCGATGAAATGATACAACTCGGTTTTATCTTCTGCATCGGCTGCCCAATAATCATCAAAGTTTATTTCTGGGTTTTTATCGCAATAGTTTTTAAAAGAGGCGATATAGCCTATCGGTGCATCTAACCAAACGTAAAAGTATTTATCTTTTGTTCCGGGTATTTTAAAACCCCAGTAAGGCGCGTCACGAGAAATATCCCAATCGTTAAGTCCGCCATCTAGCCACTCATTCATTTTATTGGCAATTTCTTTTTGAACTGCTCCACCGTTAACCCACTCTTTTAAGAAGTCGGAATAATCACTGACTTTAAAAAAGTAATGCTCACTGTCTTTTTCAATGGGGGTTGCGCCAGAGACGACCGAGTAAGGGTTTTTAAGTTCGGTGGTCGAATAAGTTGCACCACAGGATTCACAATTATCGCCGTATTGATCTGCCGTGCCACACTTGGGGCACTCTCCTTTTACAAAGCGATCTGGCAAAAACATATTGGCTTCAGGGTCGTAAGATTGCTTTACGACCTTTGTGGTGATATTGCCTTTTTCTTTCGCCGCTAAATAAATCTGTTCGGCGAAAAATTTATTTTCTTCCGAATGCGTCGAATGAAAATTATCATAGGAAATCAAAAAGTCATTAAAATCCGTTTCATGCTCCGCCTTCATTTTATCAATCAGCTCTTGCGGCTCTATACCTTCTTGCTGAGCGCGTAACATAATCGGTGTGCCGTGGGCATCATCGGCCCATGCAAAAATACAGCTATGCCCGCGCAAACGCTGAAAACGCGCCCAAATATCAGTTTGGATATACTCAACCATATGCCCTAAATGAATCGGACCATTAGCATAGGGAAGGGCGCTGGTGATGAGGATTTTGCGGTTTTTATTTTGGCTACTTTCTGCGTGGCTCATAGTAGTTGCTTTCTGACTGTATAAAATGGGTAAATTAACATACTTCCGGCATTGTTGCTGATTCAAGTTACCGTTTTAAACAAAAAAACGCTAAGCTTCGGTTTCTTATGAAATAACGCTCTCCCACTTATGAAAAATCCTCGACTCATCTATCGTGTTATCTTAAAAATTCTCGCTCTTAGTGCTGTTGTTATATTGCTGTGGGTGATGACACGCTCATTGTTTGTAGGCTCAAACCAAGCTGAATCTAGCAACCCTCAGCAGAAAACACAGTTAGTCATTCTAGATGTGAGTGGTATGCAAAAAGGTGAGATCAGAAAAGCCAATTGGCAAGGAAAACAAGTTGCGGTGTTGCTTAGAAAAACCCCCATCACTGTGAAAGCCAAAACGGATAACAAGTATCCGAAGTTGTTGAGCAAAACCCTGTCGCGCTCATTAAAACCGGGCTACTTTGTTTATATTAATATGGGTGATTCAGGTAACTGCCCCTTGTTTTATTCGGATGATATTTTTAAAGATATTTGTAGTAGCACTCTGTTTGATAGCGCAGGTAGAGCGCTAAATAACCCTGATCAAGGTTATCAGTTAAAAATTCCTCCGCACCAGTTTAATGACAACACGTTAACGATAGGCCGTTGGGATAAGTAATAATAACGATTGATATGAAACCGTAACATGAGTTGATGGCGAAAGACTGAATGAAAAGCATAAAATTTTTATTCCCTCACAGATTGAGGGAGTACCTATATTAGTATCCTTTAAGGAAGTCCTGATCAAGTCTCATGAAATTCTGGGACTTAATTAGGTCTTTCTTAATAATCAAACCAATGAAAAGGATTTAAAATGGGTATTTTAATCAACAAAACACAGCAAGTTTTTCCACAGATAGTTTCAGATGCGTTAGGAGCAATAGCTTTCTTATTATTGATATGGGGGAGTAGTTATTTATTTTTGTTACTGGGGTGAGGCTTTCTTTGTTAGATTTTTTCTAAGTCATGGCAGTAAATATTCCGCTTAATCCAACTTATCTGAAATTCTCAACGCGCTATCCTTGTATAAAGCTTAAGCAGTTTCATTTTTGTCTACCTATTGTAATACTTGAAAGAAATAAAACTAAGGTAGTAACATGAACATGGCTTTTAAAATACAGCATTTAGCAATTTCTTTATCGACTTTACTATTAATCACTGCATGTGGCGGTGGTAGCGATAACAAGGATGCCGGCACGAACCCCGATCCAGCAACAGGTAGTTCTGTTACCGGTAAAACACTTGCTTCAGTTGCTGAGGCATCGGGTATCTGTTATTCCGTCGATAATGATGCTTTGTTCGTGGTCTCTGACCGAGGTATTATTTATAAGCTGGATATGCAGGGTAAAATCTTAGATCAACACACGCATAAGTCGGCAAAGGGTAAGAAATATGATTACGAAGGGGTAGCCTGTGATGATGTTAATGGTAATGTTATTGTTGCCGTTGAGGGTAAGGATAATCTACATACGATAGAACAAAGTGATCTTTCAGCTTTATTAAAAAATAGTGCAGGTAAGCCTACAGGTGATATTGTGAGGCCTGATGATAATACCCTGTTTAAAGACAAGAAAGGTAAAACAGGCATTGAAGGTATCGCTATTAATGAGGGTACAGTTTACGTATCAAACCAATCACTAAACTCTTATCCAGAACAGGATTCTTCGTTTGTTTTCACGGTTGATGATAGTTTTTCCGATGCGCCTGTGGTTGATCAAATTATCGACCATGGTAAAAAAGATATTGTGGGTTTAAGTTTTCATCAAGGTGATTTATTTATGCTAAGCGCGATAGATCATACTTTGATTCGTTACGGTATTAAGCAATCAAAAGTTATTAGCACAAAGTCATTGCCTAGTGGTGTTGATGCTGAAGGTGTTGCCTTTGATAATGCAGGCAATATCTATTTTGCAGACGATAAGAATGGAAAAGTAACAAAATATAAAGCGAGTGACTTCGGTATTAATTAGTTTCTAAAACAGTTTTAATTGCTTAATAAAAAGCACCTCACATGAGGTGCTTTTATCGTTTTGGAGAATTACTTAGAACGTTTGCTAATAAAAAATCCCTCATGGCTTGAATTAGACAAAGGCCACAAATAATACTCTTGCATACCAACCGGTATGGATGTATGCTTTTTGACTATGTCTAATTCCTCTTTTTTTAAAAACAAACCCGAACAATGGTGGCATATTTGGTCATGCTCGCGCTGTAATGGGGGTGAGACTTTGGATAAGAGTGATGAAACCCGGGCTAAAATTCTAATGGCAGCCTTTGATGAGATTTATCATCGAGGCTTTCAAGCTGCGAGCTTGAATAATATATTGAAAAAAACGGATATTACCAAGGGAGCATTATATCACCATTTTAAAAACAAAATGGAGCTGGGCTATGCGGTGGTTGATGAGGTGATTTATATCACCTTACATGCTAATTGGATTGCGCCTTTGCAAAACACCGATGATCCCGTCACCACTATCCAGCAAATTTTACTAACTTCGGGCGAAAAAATGACCGATGAAGATGTGCGTTTGGGGTGTCCGTTAAATAATCTTGCATTAGAAATGTCCCCGATTGATGAGGGCTTTCGTTCACGCATTACGGCGATTTATACGGAATGGCAAACAGCGGTTGAAGAAGCGTGTGAGCGCGGAAAACAGGTTGATAATATTAGGCAAGATACCGACTCTAAACAACTCGGTGTGCTTTTTGTGGCAACCTTAGAAGGTTGTTTAGGATTGGCTAAAAGTACCCAAAGCTTAGAAACACTGATGATGTGTGGGCAAGGTTTGGTGCAGCAATTAGAATTATTAAAGCCCGAAAAAAAGGAACAGGAATGATTAAAAGTTATGCTGAGTTTGTGGTTAAGTTTCGCTGGTTAATTCTGGCTTTAATGTTATTGATTGTCGCTGGTGCAGGCGTGGGGGCGAAGAATTTATTTTTTAATAATGATTACCGTATCTTTTTTAATAAAGATGATGCGCGCTTAAAAGCCTTTGAAAGTATCCAAGATACCTATACCAAAAACGATAATGTGTTGATGGTTTTTGCGCCCAAAGATGGCAAAGTTTTCACACCAAAATACTTGGCAGCAATTGAGGATATAACCAAACGTTCATGGCAAACCCCCTATTCAATTCGTGTTGATTCATTGTCTAATTATCAACACAGTGAATCAGTCGAAGATGATATGTCGGTGGCTAATCTGTATGAAAATGGTGCTTCCTTAAGTAGCGATGAGTTGCAGCGTATTAAAAAAATCGCCTTAAATGAACCGTTATTATTACACCGCTTAATTTCAGAAAAAGCACACGTCTCAGCGGTAAATATTACTGTCGAATTACCAAAAATGCTGACCGATGAGAAGGGTGTGGTAACACCTGCTGACCCCACTAAATTAGGTGCTGAAATCGTTAAATCAGTGCGTGACTTAAAAGCCTATGTCGAAAAAACCTACCCAGAGCTTACGGTTTATTTGTCCGGTATTGTGATGATGAATAATGCCTTTGGTGAGGCGACAATTTATGATATGTCACACCTGCTACCCATTACCTTACTGTTGATTTTAGTGACGGTGTTTCTATTATTACGTAGCGTGTCAGGTACGGTGATTACCTTGGTGGTGATTGTGTTTTCACTCGCAACAGCCTTTGGTTTAACAGGCTGGTTAGGGATTGAATTGTCTTCACCTGTGATGTCTGCACCCATCATCATCATGACGCTGGCAGTGGCTGACTGTGTGCACATTTTATCTAATTGGGTGGCACAAATGCGTAAGGGCTCAGATAAATATGAGGCGATGCGCGAGAGTTTACGGATTAACTTTGTGCCTGTATTTTTAACCTCTATCACCACGGCGATTGGTTTCTTATCTTTAAACACTAGTGATGCACCGCCGTTTAGGGACTTGGGTAATGTGGCGGCAATTGGTGTGATGGCTGCATTTTTCTTCTCGATCTTATTATTACCTGCTTTGGCCACGGTGTTACCAAGTCGTGTAAAACAACAGGAAGATACGAAAACGTTGGCGTTAATGAGTGCCTTGGCAGAGTGGGTATTATCGCATCAAAAAGCATTGTTACTTAGTGTGGGTGCATTGGCGCTGGTGTTAATTGCGCTTATTCCTCGGAATGAGTTGAATGATGTATTCGTTAAGTACTTTGATGAGCGTATCGAATTTCGTGTAGATACTGACTTCATTAGTGATAACTTAACCGGCATTTACAATATTGAATATTCCATAGAAACCAAAAACTCTGGGGATATTGCAAATCCACAGGTACTCGCTGATATTAAAAAGTTTACCGATTGGATGACTGAACAACCTGAAGTGATTCATGTCAACACGGTGACAGATACTTTCACTCGCTTGAATAAGAATATGCATGGCGACGACCCCGCTTATCATAAATTGCCAGAAAGCAGGGAGCTGGCGGCGCAGTATTTATTACTCTACGAAATGTCACTGCCGTTTGGTTTGGACTTGAACAATCAAATTGATATTGATAAGAAAAGTACCCGCATTACAGTAACGATGAAAACGCTATCATCTAAAGAAGTTTTGGCGATAGAAAATCGTGCGGATCAATGGATGACAGATAATATTCCCGAACTCAAAGCGGTCGGTGTAAGTCCTTCGGTGATGTTTGCTCATATTGGTATGAAGAATATTATAAGTATGTTAACTGGGACTACGATTGCACTGGTGCTAATTTCATTAATCCTTATGTTTGCATTAGGTTCATGGCGTTACGGTTTACTCAGCTTAATCCCTAATTTAATTCCTGCGGGAATGGCGTTTGGTGTATGGGCGATTATTGATGGGGAAATTGGTATGGCGTTGTCAGTAGTAACCGCGATGACTTTGGGTATAGTGGTGGATGATACGATTCATTTTTTAAGTAAATATCGGCGCGCTAGAGTGGAGCAGGGATTATCTGCTGAAGACGCTGTGCGTTATGCTTTTTCTACCGTGGGAATCGCCTTATTAGTCACATCTGTGGCATTGGTTGCAGGCTTTTTAGTATTAGCAACCTCCTCTTTCAAGCTTAACTCAGGTATGGGGTTGCTAACAGCGATTGTCATTGCGATTGCATTATTAGTTGATTTCTTATTATTACCACCGTTGTTAATTTGGTGGGATAAGTGGCTCAATAAAGGTCAGAAGACAGCGGTTGAACAAATTAAATAACCCCCTGTCATATAAGTAGCTTAGATAATTAAAACTGGAGAAATACACATGTTATTAAAACAAACCTTGTCAATATCACTAGCGCTTGCTTTTTTGAGCCTATCAACTAACGTTCAAGCAAAAGCACCCGCTGAAAATCCACAACAAAAAGGTTTAAGAATCGCCGAAGAAGGGGATGCTAAAGATATCGGTTTTGGAGACACCAGCGCCAATATGATTATGACCTTAAAGAACCGTGCGGGTAAAACTAGCCGCCGTGTGATCAGTATTAAAACATTAGAAGGTAAGGGGGATGGTGATAAATCATTATCCTTATTTGATCAGCCGGCAGATGTAAAAGGAACAGCCATGCTGACTTTTTCACACGGCTTAAAGCCTGATGATCAGTGGTTATATTTACCCGCACTTAAGCGTGTGAAACGCATTAATTCACGCAATAAATCAGGCCCATTCATGGGTAGTGAATTTGCATTTGAGGATTTAGGTTCGCAAGAAGTAGAAAAGTATAAATACAACTATTTACGTGAAGAGGCTTGCGGGCAGGGGTGGAAGTGTCATGTGATTGAGCGTACACCAGCGTATAAATATTCGGGTTACAGCAAACAGCTTGCTTGGATTGATACCAAAGAATATCGCCCTGTAAAGGTGATGTATTACGACCGTAAAAATTCATTATTAAAAACACTTAACGCGACGGGCTTTAAACAGTATTTAGGTAAATATTGGCGACCTAGTATGATGAGCATGGTAAATCATCAAACAGGCAAAAGCACCACGCTACAATGGTCTAACTACAAGTTTAAGTCTGGGTTGTCAGCACGTGACTTTAATAAGAACGCGTTAAAACGCTAGTTTAAGTAATGGGAGCTTCAGCCGAGTACGTTGAATATATTAAAGAGTTACTTGGTGATTTTCCTGAGCTCATCACTAAAAAATATTTTGGTGGTGTCGCGTTTCGATCTAGTCATTTAGGTAAAGATAAACAGTTTGCTGTGGTGTTGGGTGATACCTTGTATTTTGTTGTTGATGATCAAACTCGACCACAGTATGAAGCAAAAGGTATGAAGCCTTTTAGCTATGACAAGAAAGATAAAACCGTGACTGTAAAAAAGTGGTTCACTGCACCTGAAGAGTTGTTTGAAGATGAGATACAAATGAGAGAATGGGCGATGCAAGCCCTAGAAGCATCCGTAAGATCAAAGTAGCTATAAGGAATTAACACATGAAAGTACTAGAATTGAAAATTCCACCGCCAGTCTATGCGCTAACAATTGGCATTATCATGTGGTTATTAAATCAAAACTTACCTTTGGTACATTTTATAGAGTCGCCTTGGAATAAAATTGGCTTAGCCATTATTTTCATTGCGGTTGTTTTAGACTCATCTTCGTTATTTTTATTTATCAAAAAACGTACTACCATAAACCCAATGAGGCCGAACAGTACTGAGGGTTTAGTCACGGCTGGTTTATATAAGTTTACCCGAAACCCTATGTATGTAGGCTTGTTGGTTATTCTATTTGGTTATTCTATTTGGTTAGGAAGCGTGACCCCATTTTTAGTATTGCCGTTGTTTTATTGGCTGATTACTCATATGCAAATAAAGCCAGAAGAACGCATTTTGCAAGAAAAATTTGGACAAGAATATCTAGATTACAAAAACAAAGTAAAGAGGTGGTTGTAAGTGTCAAAGCGATTTTTAATCAAAAATATAACGATACTATCGTTAGCGATTTCATGTGTCGTGTTAAGTGCGAATGAGTTTTCAGGTGAAATTACATTACAGGGACGTTACTTTAAAGATAAAGGTAGCACCCCAGAACAACATGAACAAACCGATTTTTCTTTAAGTATTCAACCCGAATACAAACACCAGTGGGATAACGGTCATAAAAAAATCACCTTCACACCTTTCTACCGCTGGGATCAGCAAGATAAAGAGCGCACTCATGCAGATATTCGCCAGCTAGACTTTGTCGGTAGCCTTGGAGAAGAGGGCAACTGGGAGGTACAAGCAGGTATCAGTAAAACCTACTGGGGGGTTACGGAGTCACAACATTTAGTCGATGTGATTAACCAAACTGATACGTTAGAAGGCATTGATGGTGAAGATAAATTCGGTCAGCCGATGCTTCGCGTGAGCCGGTTAACGGATAATGGTTCTTTAGATTTAATCGTTTTGCCTTATTTTAGAGAGCGAAGTTTTGCTGGCAGTAAGGGACGTTTTCGTGCCCCTTTAGTTGTTGATAGCACTGCAACGACCTTCGAGTCAGCCCAAAAAGAAAAACATATTGATTACGCGGTACGATGGACCGAAACGGTCGATGAGCTAGATATTGGCGTACACTTATTTGATGGTACTTCGCGTGATCCGATATTAAGTCCAATACTTAAAAATGGTAAGTCAATTGCCTTAAAAGCACATTACCCGCAAATGACTCAGCTAGGGGTTGATTTACAACATACGGGCGAAAGCACAATCTATAAATTAGAATTAATAAGCCGTCTATTTGATGATCCAAAAAATAAAGACTACACCGCTTTAGTCGGCGGCTTTGAACATACCTTGCCGGCTTTTGAAAATGGCTCTGAAATAGGTTTAATCACCGAGTACCATCATGATTCTCGCGGTGAGGCGATTGCAGTTAATTTTCAAAATGATGTCTTTGTCGGTGGACGTTATACGCTAAATGATGAGGCTGGTAGTCAGCTATTAGCTGGTGCTTTTGTAGACTTGGATGATAAAACAAAAAGCTTTCGCGCTGAGGCTAGTCGTCGTTTAGGCAAAGGCTTTAAAATCAATCTAGAAGGTCAAACCTTTATGGATGTGGCTAAAGACAATCCTTTGAAGGCGCTGGAGAGGGATGATTTTATTCAGCTTGAGTTACAAAAATTCTTCTAAGTTTGTAATTTTCTAATTAAGGATATCTAAACTCTTCAAGAGTAGGGTGAATTTGCAATAAGGTTAAATGTCCTAAATCTCCGTCACGGAGATACGATGCACCTGTATCTATGTAATAGAGATTACTGATATGCAGCGGTTTTTGTCTTGGTGTATGCCCCATTACAACCAAATCTATTCCTTCCACAGGTGTTGTCTCACCTGTCAGTTCGATATATTTAATACGATTACGTGACCACATCATATAGTCGCGAGTTTCTTCATCAAAATAGATATTATGGATCAGTTGTTGCCAGGAAACACCTACTGGTAAGTCTGCATGAACCACACCAATCTTTCCTATCTGTGTCGCTATTTCGAAGGCTACGGGGAGTGCTTTGATTGTTTCTCTTATTTTCTTTTGCGTGCCTCTATCAACATCTTCCCACCATGCGCCCCCATTATTTTTTACCCAGCTGCGGTAGTTTGTTTTTTTGTGTTTGGCTTCAATCAGCATCATTTCATGATTGCCTTTGATAGCGTTGAACCAAGGTTTTTCTAAAAATTCTAATACACGATAAGACTCAGGGCCGCGATCAATTAAATCACCCACTGAAAAGACGCGATCAATTTCTGGGTTAAAGTTAATAGTTTCTAATTGTGATTCTAAGATAGAAAACATGCCATGAATATCACCCACCACAAAATCTCGTCCGCGCGTGTTTTGAGTGAAGAATTTAAACGGAAAAAATGACATACTGTTCTTAGATATGGGGTTGTTAAAGCTACTATCGCAATAGGTATCTGTAGATACAAGGAAAATATGAGGAGTTGCAGTGAATAATAGACAAAGCGATAATTATACCTTTTAAATTAAAATTTCAGTCACTGAAGAATCGATAATGACAAGCTCAGTAGTTACCATCCCTTTATCATCATTAGCGTTACTTTTAGTGCCTGTGGCCATGGTTTTGTGGGTTCAATACCGCTGGTCACTAAACTATACAGAAGGGCTTTATGCGGTAGGGAGAATGCTGGGCCAGTTACTCATTATAGGCTACTTCTTAGGCTCTATTTTTAATGCTGAGAGTGCCTGGATTATCGTCCTTATTTTGTCGATTATGGTATTAGCTTCTAGTTGGATAGCTTTGCGCACAGTCAAAATGGATCGTAAACGATTATTTATTATTGTTTTAATCTCTATCGTAGTTGGCAGTGGTAGTGTCTTACTTTTAGTGACACAGGGGGTTTTAAAGGTTGATCCTTGGTATAAAGCAACCATTATGATTCCCTTGGCAGGAATGATTTTTTCGAATGCTTTGAATGCAATTAGTTTGGCAGCAGAGCGCTTTAATGATGAAACCTCAAGAGGTAAAAGTTATGAGGATGCCAGAGGCATTGCTTATAAAACCGCTTTGATTCCAATGATTAACGCACTGTTTGCCGTAGGCTTAGTATCTCTGCCAGGGATGATGACAGGTCAGATACTTTCAGGCGTTGCCCCTTTAATAGCCGCGCGCTACCAGATTATGGTAATGGCGATGATTTTTGCATCAGGTGGTTTGGCGAGTGCTATTTATTTAGTTTTATTAAAAAGTATTAAATAATGAGACCTTTACACGAATCGGATGACGAGTAAAAATGACTGAAATTCCACTGCTTTTCGTTGAAAAACTTACTAATAACGCGTTATTAGCTTCATTTTCCGCCTCGATCAGCGAAATTCATCCCATTTTTCTTTCGCCACCGACTCGTGAAAAGGTCTCAATAGGAGAAGTTATGTCACTAAAAACGCACTGGGAAGATGTTTATACGAATAAATCAGCAGATGAAGTCAGCTGGTTCCAACCTCATGCTGAAAAGTCTTTAAGTATTATTGAAAGGTTAAATGTTCCTAAATCTGCTCATATTATTGATGTGGGTGGTGGCGCATCTCATTTAGTGGATGATTTGTTAGACAATAATTATAACAATTTAAGCGTGCTTGATATATCAGCAGCCGCACTCAAAACAGCACAGAGGCGGCTCGGCGATAAAGCTACAAACGTGCGCTGGTTAGTTGAGGATGTCACTCAGTTATCATTGCAGAAACACAGTATCGACGTTTGGCACGATAGGGCGGTTTTTCATTTTTTAAATACGGAACTTGAACGTCAACAATATGTCGAAAATGTATTGAAAATAGTTAAGCCCGGTGGCTATGTGGTTGTGTCAACCTTTGCTGAAGATGGCCCCAAAGAATGCAGTGGTTTACCGGTGCAGCGTTATTCTGCTGAGGGTATTCATGATGAGTTTGGTTCACCCTTTGAAATGTTAGGGCATGAGAGTGAGGCGCACAAAACACCGTTTGGAACGGAGCAAAAATTTGTTTATTGTTATTGTCGTCGAGTGGCCGCTAATCAAGAGCCTGAATAGTGCTACTGAGTTACGACGGTTACGGTAATAATATCTTGGTATATACCACTTTGCATAAAGACCCCGCCCCATATGCCTCCTAAGTAGTAGCCAGTTGCTTTAAATTGAAGTGCTGTCGGTAGGCTGTTACAGAGTGTAGTTACAGGTGTATTACTTGTTTGGCTAAACTCTTGAGAACGATAGAGTACTTTGTATTTAATCAGTGAATTTCCACTACCTGTATGGAGCAAATCAAAATTATTTAGTGTTGAAAAACTAATGTCACAATTACCCGTTACATTTGATTCAAGACCGAGTGTTCCTATATCGACAACAACAGGGTAAATCCAATTAGCAATATCATCATTATCATACACTCGAGTGCTACCAGGGGCAGTGCCCGTAAAGTGTACATAGGGTGTGTGAGTAACTTGGAACTCGATATCCACTTGTTTGGTGGCTGAGTAAGTAAGGCTACTTAGGGAAAGTAATACAAAGCCTGTAATGATTGATATAATTTTCATAGTTATTTTGATTATAATTGTGTGCAACTAGCGGGTTAGCATCATATTACCCTTTAGTTGGTTCTGAACCTAATAAACGTGATAAACGGTAAATTAATAAAAAATGACTAAAAAAAGCCTATTTATAACAGTCTTGCTATTAGCTGCATCAGCCTCTAATGCATACACATTTGATGAGAATGAAAAATCCTGCGATGGAGGCTTTGCAGGCGCTTGTTACAATCTAGCTGTTATGTATTCAGATGGCGTAGGAGTAACAAAAAGTGCATCTTTAGCAGCAAAATATTACCAGAAAGCCTGTGACGGGAAAGTTTATGATGCCTGCTACAACTTAGGTGTAAGGTATTACAAAGGGAGCGGTGTTAAGAAAGATTTTAAGCAAGCCTATCAACTCTTTAATAAAGCTTCAGTAGGTGGAATTAAAAAAGCAATGATCAACTTAGGCTTGATGGCATCAAAGGGTGAAGGGGTTAAAAAAAGCTTGAATCAAGCGATTACTTTTTATAAAAAATCCTGCAATAGCGGCGAAGTAAAAGGCTGTGCAAACCTTGGTTTGATTTATGAAAAAGGCATTAAACCCGTACCGAAGAAAACTAAAAAGAAGCTTAAAAAAAGTGTCAGGAAAAAACTAAAAGCGGCCTACAAACTTGCCCGCAAGAAAGAATATCAACAAGCGGTGCATTTCTATCAAAAAGCCTGTGAGGGTGGCAGCATTTTAGGCTGTAATAACCTTGGTGTTATGTATGACAATGGTGATAGTGTTAAAAAAAGCCTGACAAAAGCTAAAGCATATTTTGCTAAGGCATGTCGTGCTGGTAGTGATAATGGTTGTCAAAATGTGAGAATTTTAGAAGCTCGCTAATAACGTGTAAATCAGCTTTAGCTAGTTTTTTTATTAACCAAGTAAACCCCTGATATAACCATCACAGCCCCAATGACTAAGATAAGTGTTAGTTTTTCATCTAAGATGAGCCATGCCCAAAAGACCGCACTAACTGGCATAAAATAAATAAATACGGCGGCTTTAGCTGCGCCAAAGTGTTTAACACCATCTTGGAACCAGACAAAACCAACTACCGTAGCGAGTAATGATAAGAACAATAAATTAAGCCCTGAATTGAGGTTTAGCGTGCTTATAGCATTTAGCAGTCCATGACCCAATGTGGCAGCAAAAAGTACCAACATACCAAGCGTACTGGCGTAGCTGATAGTCGTTAATGATGACAACTCCGTACTTACAAATCGCCCGAGAAGAGTATAAACTGCCCAACTTGCCGCACAGCCTAAAAAAGCTAAATCACCTCGGTCTACGCCTTTGTTGAATATGCTACTTAAATCGCCTTTTGATATGATCAATAGCGCACCTGCCACGCATAAAATAAACCCGATAATACGAATAAAAGTAAAGCGCTCTTTAAAAATTAAAGCGGCACCCACTGCCGTAAGTAATGGATTTATTGAGGTAATTAAGCTGCCACGGCTTGCTTCTGTACGAGCTAATCCATAAAAGAAAAACAAGTTATACAGTGCCACGCCTGTTAATCCCATGCCCAATATATAGAAGAACTGTTTTAAGTTGATAGTCGGAAATCGACCTTCTTTAAAATAAAGTAAGGTGAGCAACATGGATGAGGCTAATAAAAACCGCAAAAAAGCTGAAATGACTGGGTCTAGCTCACTGCCTACTAATCTTGCGGATGTGAATGTGCCACCCCAAACGAGCATCGCAAAGAGTAATTTCAAGTAGGTTTTAACGGTAAGATTCATTTATCTTATAACTGCCAATTAACTACCGATTTACCCTTTTTAGCTAAAAAGGTATTAGTCTGTGAAAATGGCTTACTGCCATAAAAACCACGATAAGCAGAGAGAGGCGAAGGGTGAACTGATTTGATAATAAGATGCTTTGACGAGTCAATCATGGGGATTTTTTTATGTGCATTAGCGCCCCAAAGGATAAAAACGATATGTTCTTTTTTAGCATTAATAGTTTCGATAATGCTATCGGTAAATATCTCCCAGCCTTTGCCTTGGTGTGAATTGGCTTTTCCCTGCTCGACAGTGAGTGCGGTATTAAGCAGTAAAACCCCTTGCTCAGCCCAGCTTTGTAAATAACCTGTATGACTATTATCAACCCCTAAGTCATCAAGAAGTTCCTTATTAATATTTAGTAACGATTTAGGTAACGGTTTTACCTCAGGTAAAACAGAAAAACATAAGCCATGTGCGTGCCCCGCCGTAGGATAGGGGTCTTGCCCTAATATAACCACTTTGAGTGTATTAAATGACATGCTATTGAATGCATTAAACCAGAGTGCTGGGGGAGGCAGAATGGTTTTACCCAGCGTCTTTTCATCCATTAAAAAGTGCTTTAATGATTGCATATAGGGTTTATCAAATTCATCGCCGATTTGAGTTTGCCAGCTTTTATTCAGATTTCTGGAACTATTCATAGATAATAAGTGACTATTGGAACCGTTAAACATAACCTTATTTTACGCTTTATATTAACAATTATCAGCGTACTTTATGTTTAGTTACCATGTCCTGTGTTTCACAGGTTTTTCATCGTTTTTTAGGGTTTAAACTAGCATGCAAGTATCAATGAAAGCTTTATTCCGTGTCATTCCGCGTGCTTCCGTGGCAGAATACAGCTTTACCCCCCCCTTTTTATAGTAGCTACTTATGAAAGACGCCGACGTAAAAACCATTTACCTTAAAAACTATCAGCAACCCGCTTTTTGGATCGACACAGTTGATCTGGTGTTTGATCTTGAAACCGATCACGCCATTGTTACCGCCTCGGTTGATTACAAACGCAATGCTGATTCTGCCTTAAGCGATCTTGAATTGTTTGGCGCTGAATTAGAGCTGCAACGTATTGCTATTAATGGTTATGAGTTAGAGGAGAGTGATTACCAGCTGACTGATTCCGGTATGACTTTATCCAATCTTGCGGATGAATTTAGTTTGGTGATAACGACCAAAATTTACCCACAAAAAAATACCTCGCTGGAAGGTTTGTACCAGTCTAGTGGTAACTTTTGTACTCAATGTGAAGCGCAAGGTTTTCGTAAAATCACTTACTTTTTAGATCGCCCAGATGTGATGGGTAAGTTCACCACCACGATTCGTGGTGATAAAAAATCCAATCCTGTAATGCTCTCTAACGGTAATTTGATTGATTCTGGTGAGCTTGATAATGGTCGGCACTTCGCAAAATGGCAAGACCCGTTTGATAAACCCGCTTATTTATTTGCGCTAGTTGCGGGTGATTTGGAGCATGTTAGCGACAGCTACACGACTGTTTCAGGTCGAGAAGTCACGCTAGAAATTTATACTGAAGCGCACAATATCGACAAGTGCGATCACGCCATGCAATCGCTTAAACGCGCGATGAAATGGGATGAAGAACGCTTTGGCTTAGAATACGACTTAGATATATTTATGATTGTCGCAGTCGATGATTTTAATATGGGCGCGATGGAAAATAAGGGTTTGAATGTGTTTAACTCTAAGCTGGTTTTCGCCAGCCCAGAGACGGCCACCGACAATGACTATATTAATATTGAAGCCGTCATCGGGCATGAATATTTTCATAATTGGACAGGCAACCGCGTCACCTGTCGTGATTGGTTTCAGCTATCACTAAAGGAAGGTCTAACCGTTTTTAGAGATCAGGAATTCACCGCTGATTTAAACTCACGCCCCGTTAAACGTATTGAAGATGTGCGTATGTTACGCACGCACCAGTTTACGGAAGATGCCAGCCCAATGGCACACCCGATTCGTCCTGCGTCTTTTATGGAAATCAATAATTTTTACACCATGACAGTGTATGAGAAGGGCGCAGAAGTCGTACGTTTGTATAATACCTTACTGGGGCAAGATGGCTTCCGTAAAGGCATGGATTTGTACTTTGAACGCCATGATGGTCAAGCAGTAACTACCGAAGATTTTTTAAGCGCGATGGCAGATGCAAACGGCAAAGACTTGAGCCAGATGCAGGTTTGGTACAATCAGGCAGGTACACCAAGCTTGGCTGTAAACATGGACTATAATGCCGGTGCCAACACGTGTACCTTACATTTCGAGCAAAGTTACACTGACACGCCAGAGGCAAACGCGAGTGATAAAAAGCCCTATTTGATTCCGATAAAGATTGGTTTGTTAAACGCGCAAGGTGAGGAAATATTAGCCGAAACGGTACAACTCACCGAGCAATCACAAAGCGTGATGTTTGATAACATCAGTGAAAAACCACTGCCATCCTTATTAAGAGACTTCTCCGCGCCAGTCAAGCTGAACTACGCTTACAGCATTGACGATAACATCTTTTTAATGCAACACGATCAAGATGATTTTAACCGCTGGGAAGCCAGCCAACGACTTGCTAAAACCTTATTGTTAGAAATGCTTGATGCGAAAAGTAAAGACGAAGGCGGTGCATTCGGCGTAGAACCCAAAGTGATAGATGCCTATCAGCAAGTGCTAGAAAATAATGATTTAGACTTTGCACTGCGCGCCGAAGCACTGACGTTACCCTCTGAAACTGACTTAGCCGAAACTATCGACAAAGCAGACCCCGAAGCAATTCATGAGGTGCGCGAGTTTTTAGCCAAAAGCATTGCGCAAGGCTTACGACTCTCTTTAGAAAGTAGCTATGAAAACTTGCAAGACTTGGGCAATTACAAAATTGATGCGACTAGCATCGGTAAACGTCGCCTTAAAAATGTCTGCTTAAACTACCTTGGTAAAATCAACGACCCGAGTATTCATGAGCAATGCTACCAACAGTTCAGCAGTGCTAAAAACATGACCGATACACTCTCTGCCTTGGCTGTGTTGGTCAATATCAACTGCCCACAACGGGAGCAAGCATTGGCAGATTTTGAAAAAAAATGGCAGCACGATACCTTAGTGATGGATAAATGGTTCACTATGCAAGCCTCATCCAGCCTGCCGGATACCTTAGACAATGTAAAAAGCTTAATGCAGCACAAACTGTTCAGTATTAAAAACCCGAACAAAGTACGCGCATTAATTGGCGCGTTTGCCATGGGTAGCCCCGTTAATTTTCATA
>JALSJN010000008.1 GCA_026989335.1 Thiotrichaceae bacterium | reverse complement strand
ATAGGTGACAAGGGGTATCTTAATGCAGTAGGAACTGAATCAGATCCCATTATATTTACTGGACAAGAGCCAACCCCTGGATATTGGTCTGGTATACAGTTCTATGCCTCTGGTAGTCAAAGCAATTTACTAGACCACGTTGAAGTAAAGTATGGAGGAGGGGGCGGGAGTGATAGTGAAGGTAATATTACTTCTTGGTGTTCTGCAGCTAATCCAGCTAAGTTTACAATCAAAAATAGTCTTATTAGTGATAGCTCAAGTTTTGGTGTCAATAAGGAGAGCGTACCATGCGATATAACTTTGTCGAATATTATTTATAGAAATAACGAGCTAGGAAATACAAATTTTTAATGAAGACAGCCTGCAAGCAAGTATTCCAAACCAATCATCAAGAATTGGTTCAAGCTGCTTATAAGATTGTTAGATACTATATAAATAACAAACAGAGAATCCCCCATGAAAACAAAAACATTATTTACCTTAAGCCTATTAACTCTTTCAATTGGCCTTACTGCTTGCGGTGCTAAAAGTGACCCCCAAAAAAGTGTTAAAGGTACTTTGGTTGTTCCTAAAGCGAGCCAAAAAGTTATTGCTAAGGTCTTACAAAAAGCCAGTGGCGTACAATTTAAAGAAACCTGCCCGAATGTGCCTGCGGGCTATAAGCCTTTAAAGGGTGTGAAAGTTGAGTTTGTTGATAGCGGCGATAAAACGCTCGATGATACTAAAACTAATGAATGTGGTGAGTTTTCTGCTAGCGTGCCAGAGGGTGTGGTGAAGGTTAAAGCCAAAAGCAGCGGTAATAAAGAGTTGGTTACCGATGTCAGTGTCTTTCAGTCTACCGGTGCTACGTCATTAGCGTCGACGATTCCGAGTAATGCCGAATATCAAATATCATCCATGCAAATGACGGCGGATAATAAGATTGCGTTTAGTGTGACGGATACAATCACTAATAACGCGGTTATCGGTATCCCTGACTCTGCGCTTTCTGCCAAGATTGGTATTAAAAATGTTGGCATATCAAAATTGGATAGCGCGGCGAATATCTCTGATCCAGCATCAGTTACTTTGGTGATGGATGCGAGTGGTTCAATGATATTAAGTGTCTATGATAAAAATAATGAAGAACTTGTCGATGCTAATGGTTATTCTATGAATCGTTTCCGCGTTTCACATTTAGCCGCACACACTTATTTAGATAATATACCTAAAGTGGATGAAACTGGTTTTATTATTTTTTCTAGGAACGTTAATTTTCTTGATGATAATACAATGAAAACATTGTTTCCTGCTATGAAGGATGTTAACGGAAACCCGAAGACCTATGTCTTCTCCAAAAGTGGCTACTCTAAAGAAGCTAAAAAATTACGCTTATTGGTTGATGCTTATAACCCCTATACAACAAACTATAGTGCTAATGGTATCGATGAAAAACATAAGGATTCACCAGAGGTAAAACTTGGACGTTATCCATGGGGTGGTTCAACTGCTCTCTTTGCTGCAACGATTGAAGGTATTACACAAACATCCAAAAGAGCCAATAATCGTAAGTTAGTTATTGTGATGAGTGATGGTGTAAACAACCGTTCGCCTTACTCAGTTGATGAGGTTATCAAATTAGCAAAAGAGAAAACGATTCCTGTCCATACGATTGCATTTGGTGGTGGTAGCGATGAGAAAATAATGAAGCGGATAGCAACAGAAACGAATGCAAGTTTTTATAAAGCGACAGGAGTAGATCTTGTAGGTGCATTCCGCAGCATTCAAACCAGTATTACTTTCCAGTATTTAGCCAACTTAATTGATAAGGCAAAAACAGGGGATGAGGTGACGATTAGCTTAAATTACAATGGCGCTAAAGTTAGCCGAACTGTGACACGTTAGAAGATAAAGCACCAAATATAGGCGGCGTTACGAAAAAATTACTCGAGGTGTATGAAATATCAGTGCCGACTCTGCACTTTGATGTGATAACAAAGGTTTGTGATATCTCTTTCACCTGCTTGCTCACCAGAATTAAATCAGGTGAGCAAACTTGGAGTCATACCAGGGAAGAAAAGGAAGTTCATCCCTTTTACCATCAAAACCATGATAAAAATTTTCGTCAAACTCCTTGATACAGAATCGGCTCAGGGCACTTAGTATGAAATATTTCGAAACGATTACGAATATCCCAATACAGGCCCTAGCCACTTCTCAGCCTCATCTATCGTCCAACCTTTACGTTTGGCGTAATCTTCAACTTGATCTCTTTGGATTTTACCCGTTCCAAAATAACGCGAATCAGGATGTGAGAAGTACCAGCCAGATACTGCCGCCGCAGGCCACATGGCATAGGATTCGGTAATTTTAATACCAATACGTTTTTCTGGGTCCAATAGCTTCCACAGTGTGCCTTTTTCAGTGTGCTCGGGGCAGGCGGGGTAGCCGGGTGCTGGGCGAATACCTGCATATTTTTCCTTGATAACGTCCTCATTACTTAGGGTTTCATCACTGGCGTAACCCCAAAATACTTTGCGAGTTAGCTCGTGCATTTTCTCGGCCAGTGCTTCTGCAAAGCGATCCGTTAGGGCTTCAAGCAAAATTGCGTTGTAGTCGTCGAGGTCTTTCTTGTATTGTTCAACGTGTTCTTCCATGCCAAAACCTGTGCTCACAGCAAACGCACCAAGCCAGTCTGGTTTGCCTGAGTTATCGGGCGCGATAAAGTCGGCTAAGCAGAAGTTAGGTTGGGCTTTATTGTTGCCTTTTGTGGTGCGATCCATTTGTTGGCGAATATGGAATAACGCGGTGCTAGTGCTATTGCGTGATTCATCGGTGTACAGTTGAATATCATCAACGCCGTTGCTGTTAGCAGGAAAGAAACCCAGTACAGCTTTACCTGTTACCCACTTCTCGCTGAGCATTTTTCCGAGCATTTCTTGGGCATCTGCGAATAACTTGGTAGCTGTCTCGCCGACCACTTCATCGTTTAAGATGGCTGGATAGCGACCGGCTAATTCCCAACTTCTGAAGAAAGGTGTCCAATCAAAAATATCCACTAAATCATCGAGCGGGTAATCTTCAAACGTTAGCAGTACACCGCCGTTATCAAGTCTCTCAAAGCTGTAGTCGGCGGCGATTAGATCATTGTTTAGTTTGCCCTTTAAAATTGCAGGCTTGGGTGGCTGGTAAGTTAACCAATCAAGAGGTGCTTTATTAGCACGTGCTTGTTCAAGTTTTGCGGTTTTCTTTTCGCGTTGATTGGCCGCACGTTTTACTCGCATTGCCTCGTATTCATCTTTAATTTCTTGACGATACGCCTCTTTACGATCATCAGATAATAATTCACCTGCAACGCCAACGGCACGGGATGCATCCGGGACATAAACAATCGGCCCTTTATATTGTGGATCAATTTTAACCGCGGTATGGATTTTTGATGTGGTCGCGCCACCAATCATCAGTGGTAGGTTTAACCCCGTTCGTTCCATCTCTTTGGCAACGTTCACCATCTCGTCTAATGATGGCGTGATTAAGCCTGATAAACCAATAATATCGCAACCTTCATCTTTGGCGGTTTGTAAAATTTTATCGGTTGGTACCATCACGCCTAAATCAACCACTTCATAGCTATTACATTGCAGCACGATACCGACGATATTTTTACCAATATCGTGTACATCGCCTTTTACCGTTGCCATAAGGATTTTGCCGTTAGTGCTAACCTCACAACCTTCTTTCTCAGCTTCTAAAAAGGGTTCTAACCAAGCCACTGATTTTTTCATGACTCGAGCAGATTTAACCACCTGTGGCAAAAACATTTTACCCGCGCCAAATAAATCACCGACCACATTCATGCCGTCCATTAACGGACCTTCAATAACGAAAATAGGGCGTTTAAGTTTATCTAACGCCTCTTTTGTGTCTTCATTCACATAGGCATCGATGCCTTTCACAAGAGCGTGTTCGAGACGTTTTTCGACCGTCCATGTGCGCCATTCTAAATCTTGTTTGTTTTCTTTTGCTTTACCGTCACCTAAATAATCGCCGGCGATTGCCATCAAGTTTTCAGTAGCTTCAGGGTGCTTATTAAGCACCATATCTTCAACGGCTTTATGCAGTTCTTTTGGGATGTCATCGTAAACCACCAACTGACCGGCGTTAACGATACCCATATCCATGCCAACTTTAACGGTGTGGTATAAAAACACCGAATGAATCGCTTCGCGCACGGGATTATTACCACGGAATGAGAAGGATACATTCGACACCCCCCCGGAAATCATCGCATGCGGCAGTGTTTCTTTAATCGTTTTGGTGGCTTCAATAAAATCGACGGCGTAGTTATTGTGCTCTTCGATACCGGTGCCGATGGCGAAAATATTCGGATCAAAGATTATATCTTGCGGAGGGAAGCCGATTTTATCGACCAACACATGATATGCGCGGGTACAAATTTCAACTTTACGTTGGTAGGTATCGGCTTGACCATCCTCATCGAACGCCATAACTACAGCGGCTGCACCGTAGCGTTTGATGAGTTTGGCTTGATTGATGAAGTTTTCTTCACCTTCTTTAAGCGAGATGGAATTGACAATGCCTTTGCCTTGAATGCATTTGAGACCTGCTTCGATAATGTCCCACTTGGAAGAATCGACCATGACGGGAACGCGCGCAATATCGGGTTCAGCGGCACAAAGATTTAAGAAGCGCACCATCGCATCTTTGGATTCAAGCATGCCCTCATCCATATTAATGTCGATAACTTGCGCGCCGTTTTGGACTTGTTCTAGCGCAACTTCTAAAGCGGTGTCGTAATCCTCCTCTTTAATCAGGCGCTTGAAACGGGCTGAACCGGTTACGTTGGTACGCTCGCCAACGTTTACAAATAAGCTATCTTCTGCAATATTAAAAGGCTCTAAGCCTGATAGTCGGCATTGCACAGGAATATCTGGAATACTGCGCGGTTTAATATCTGCAACTGCCTCTGCAATCGCCTTGATATGTGCAGGGCTAGAGCCACAACAACCCCCAACGATATTTAAGAATCCAGACTCCGCCCACTCTTTAATATGCTCTGACATTTCATCAGGTTCTAAATCATACTCGCCAAATTCATTGGGCAAGCCCGCATTGGGGTGTGCCGAAACATTGGCGGTGCTAATTTTTGATAATTCTTGCACATATTGGCGTAGCATATCTGGGCCAAGCGCACAGTTTAAACCGATGGATAGTGGCTCTGCATGAATCAGTGAATTATAAAATGCCTCGGTGGTTTGACCTGATAAAGTACGACCGGATGCATCCGTAATCGTACCTGAAAGCATAATCGGTAATTCGACATCATCATCTTCAAAGACCGTTTTTACCGCGAAAATGGCGGCTTTTGCATTAAGTGTATCGAAAATCGTTTCGATCAAGATAATATCTGAGCCACCTTCAATCAAACCGCGCGTAGAGGCGCAATAATCTTCTACTAAAGCATCAAAGGTGATTGCACGAAAACCGGGGTCATTTACATCGGGAGACATTGAGCAGGTTTTTGAAGTCGGGCCAAGAACTCCTGCAACAAAACGGGGTTTATCAGGTGTTGAATATTTATCAGCCGCCTCTCGTGCGACCTTTGCTCCTGCTACATTCAGCTCGTAGGCGAGACTTTCCATCTCGTAATCTGCCATACTAACTTTAGTGGCGTTAAAGGTGTTGGTTTCGAGAATATCCGCGCCGGCTTCAAGGTATTCTTCATGTATTTCACGAATAATATGCGGTTGGGTAATCGCCAGCAAATCATTATTGCCTTTGATGTCCATGTGATAGTCAGCAAAGCGCGTGCCGCGATAATCCGCTTCTTCGAGCTTGCGGCGTTGAATCATGGTACCCATAGCACCATCGAGAATGAGGATACGGGTCTTTAAAAGGTCTTGAAGCTGCTGTGTTTTAGTCATGCGCGTAGTTTATTGTATTTACTAATGTATTTCATTTAATAATTAACACACTTTGATAAAACTACTGCATAAAAAGAGTAATGGCTATTTCCATTTGTTTAGTTGCATTACGTAATACTTTAAGTGTGATAGTGTCATTCAGTTGATGCTTCTCAACAATATTTAAAAAATCATTCATATCTTCGACTTTCTCATTTCCAATCGCTTGAATAACATCACCTAAAACCAGATCACCATTAACCAATTGTGAGCCTTTTAAACCCGCCTTTGATGCCGGTGAATTAGGGCTGACTTGTAAAATTAATACGCCTTTTATGCCCAGCTCTTTTAACACCAACCTATTCGCAGTGTCGTTAGCACTAATACCGACGATGGGTTGAATGAATCGACCATTTTTAATCAGATTAGGTACAACACGGTTAACACTATCAACCGGGATCGCAAAACCGATACCCGCAGAAGCACCCGATGGACTATAAATCGCCACATTCATGCCGATTAAACGACCCGCACTATCTAATAATGGGCCGCCAGAATTACCCGGGTTAATCGCAGCATCGGTTTGGATTAGGTTATCCATATCCATAGAGCGGTTGGATATAGTACGACCCAGCGCAGAAATAATCCCTGTAGTAAGCGTATGATCTAAACCAAACGGGTTACCAATCGCATAAACTTGTTGTCCAACCGATAAATTTTGACTGGTACCCGGTTGGATAGGGTTAGGCAAATCAGCCGTGTCTTGTAGCTTTAGTACCGCAATATCATGGCGTTTACTATGCCCGATGACTTTTGCTGTGTAGGTTTTTTTATTGTTGAGGCGTGCTTTGGCAGTTTTATGCCCTTTAATCACATGGTAGTTAGTGATGATATGCCCTTGCATATCCCAGATAAAACCCGTTCCTGTGCCACTAGGAACTTCACGAATATCTCGCGTATAAGGGTTAATAATATGTTTAACCGTGGAAATATAAACAACCGCAGGGTTATTATGCTTAAAAAGCGCAATCGTGCCTTTTTCTTCCGGGGTCAAGCCACTGCGTAAATTACTTTTGGCGTTAGCCGTTTGAATGCTGTTAGATAAGCCAAATGGCGAAAACAACATGATTGCGATGGTAGTAATGGTAACCACTAAAAAAGGAGTAATGTATTTTTTTGGGAACATTAAAGATACCTGAGGGTTGTATAATCAACTACTAAGATAGGCCTTAAAAATTTAATTTCAAGCCGCTTCCATATCTGGCTTCGGTGTAAATATAAGGGTTAACTCAGCATCCTTTTGTCAATCTATTCTTAGCTACGCTTTCTCAGTTGCTCAATTTAAAGAATTCTGCAAGCTCGTTAACTCAATTAAAATAGAATCAACCAGGGCAATGCCTTTATCATCCATGCCTTTATTTAAAATCTCGGCATCACGTTCACCATCAATGAGCTTTTTCATGATTCCAGCTAATAAGGTCATTTCACCCCCTGCTTGACTCATCTGCTCACTCATGTGCGAGAGCAAGGTTAATGCTTGGGTATTTCCAATCCCTGCTTGATGGATCATATGTGCTATTCCCGGTGCAGCCATGCCAGCTTGTGCGCTTTTTTGTGGGTCGGGCAGGGTGCTGGGGTTTTGGATGCCGCGTAAAATTGCATCAATAATATAGCCATCTTCCTTATCGAGGTTTTTAGCTAGTGAATCTGAGCGATCGCCTTCCATAATTTTATAAATGCGTAAAACCAAACTTTGCCAGCCATTTTCGGCACTGCTTTTTAGAGTTTCATTAAGTTGGGGTCTAAGTTGTGGGTTGCTGAGAGTGTCTACGACTAAACGAATCAAACTTGCATGCACTTGAATGACTTGTAGCTGTTGCGGCGGTAATTTATTCATAAACTGATCTTAGCAAAATTTTTAAAATAAGTGCGACTAGTTTACTTAATCTACTGTTTCCAGTTTTTCAATATGGTACGATTCGCTTTTGTAAGAATAACGCTAATCACAGGCATTTTATGACACGATATATCTTCATCACCGGCGGTGTGGTTTCATCCTTAGGCAAAGGCATCGCCGCTGCTTCGCTAGGCACTATATTAGAAGCTCGTGGTTTGAAAGTGACCATGATGAAACTTGATCCGTATATTAATGTTGATCCTGGAACTATGAGTCCTTTTCAGCATGGGGAAGTATTTGTTACAGATGACGGTGCTGAAACTGATCTGGATTTAGGTCACTACGAACGCTTTGTGAATTTCACCGCGACACAGTTAAATAATTTTACCACCGGGCGTATCTACAGCACGGTAATTCGTAAAGAGCGTCAGGGGGATTATCTGGGTGCGACGGTGCAAGTCATTCCGCATGTTACCGATGAAATTAAACGTTGTGTACGTGCAGGTGCAGAAGGCTTTGATGTGGCCATGGTCGAAGTCGGTGGTACGGTGGGTGATATTGAGTCACTGCCGTTTATGGAAGCATTACGCCAAATGGGTGTTGAAGAAGGCAATAAGGCCTTATTTATGCACTTAACCTTAGTACCTTATTTAGCCGCTGCGGGTGAACTTAAAACAAAACCGACTCAACACTCGGTAAAAGAGCTACGCTCCATTGGTATTCAACCCGATGTTTTATTGTGTCGTAGTGAAAGAACTATCCCAGACAAAGAACGTAAGAAAATCTCGTTATTTACCAATGTAGCTGAAAAAGCCGTTATCCCCGCTATTGATATGGACAATATTTATAAAATTCCCCTTTGGCTGCATTCACAAAATCTCGATCAAATTGTTATTGATAAATTAGAGCTGGGTGACTTAAAAGAAGCAGATTTATCAGACTGGGAGAAAGTGGTACACGGCATGGCATTTCCTAAGTCGGAAGCAACCATTGCAATGGTCGGTAAATATGTTGATTTAACTGAATCGTATAAATCGTTAAATGAAGCCTTAAGTCATGCAGGAATTCAAACAGAATCAAAAGTTAATATTATTTATATTGATTCGGAAGCATTAGAGTCTGATGGCACGGATGCCCTAAACAATGTTGATGCTATTTTAGTCCCCGGTGGATTTGGTTCTCGGGGTGTCGAAGGTAAAATAAAGGCAATACAATTTGCCCGTGAAAACAAGGTTCCTTACATGGGAATTTGTTTAGGTATGCAATTAGCCGTCATCGAATTTGCGCGCCATGTTGCAGGCTTAAAAGACGCCAATAGTACCGAGTTTAACGAAAATACACCTGACCCTGTTATCGGTTTAATTACTGAGTGGATGACTGAAAAAGGTGAACTTGAAAAGCGTACTAAAAGCTCGGATATGGGTGGTACGATGCGTTTAGGTGGGCAACGATGCTTATTAACAAAAGGCTCGTTAGCACATAAAACCTATGGTAAAGATGAGATTGTTGAACGTCATCGTCATCGCTACGAATTTAACAATAATTACCGTGAGATATTATCTGAAAAAGGCTTAGTCCTTTCTGGGGTTTCTCACGACAAAACTTTAATAGAGATGATCGAACTAGAAGATCACCCTTGGTTTTTAGCCTGTCAATCGCATCCCGAATTCACATCACACCCACGTGCAGGTCATCCATTTTTTACAGGCTTTGTGAATGCTGCATTAGAGCATTCAAAACAACAAGAAATAACTACAGGTTAGAAAATTAATAATGAAACTTTGTGATTTTGAAGTAGGGCATGATCAACCATTTTTCTTATTGGCAGGCCCGTGTGTGGTCGAGTCTGAAAAGCTCACCCTTGAAATAGCTGAAAATATGAAAAACATAACGGACGAACTTGGTATTCCCTATGTTTTTAAAGCGTCATTTGATAAAGCAAATCGTACCTCACATTCAAGCTACCGTGGGCCAGGTATTGAAGAAGGTTTACGAATTTTAGAAAAAGTAAAAAACGATCTCGGGCTACCAATAATTACCGATGTGCACGAAGATACTCCACTTGATGAGGTTGCTTCGGTTGTTGATATCATGCAAACTCCCGCTTTATTATGTCGCCAGACTAACTTTATTCAAAATGTGGCGAAACAAGGGATTCCTGTTAATATAAAAAAAGGGCAGTTTCTAGCACCACAAGATATGAATAATGTGGTGGAGAAAGCTAAAACCACAGGCAATGATCAAATCATGGTGTGTGAGCGTGGTTATATCTTCGGTTATAATACCTTGATTTCTGATATGCGCGGCCTTGCCACGATGCGTGATACTAATTGCCCCGTTGTTTTTGATGCAACGCACTCTGTACAGCAGCCGGGCGGAAAGGGCAGTTGCTCAGGCGGGGAACGCCAGCATGTACCGGTATTAGCACGCGCTGCTATTGCAGCAGGTGTTGCGGGGATATTTTTGGAAACACATCCAAGCCCTGATGAGGCACTAAGTGATGGGCCTAATTCATGGCCGACAGACAGAATGAAAGAATTATTAGAAACCTTGATGACGATAGATCAGGCAGTAAAATCACAGCCTTATCTTGAGTCAACATTGTAAACCTTTGCACGACTCGGATGACGAGTGAAAAATGGCTAGAATTAAGAACAAATAAATAATTAGATAACATTAAACAAGAGAGCACTATGTCAACTATAAAAAATATCCATGCCCGTGAAGTCATTGATTCACGTGGAAACCCTACTTTAGAAGCAACTGTTACTTTAGATAATGGAATAACAGGCCGGGCAATTGTGCCATCTGGTGCATCAACGGGTGCTCGCGAAGCGATTGAGTTGCGTGATGATGATCAGTCTCGCTTCATGGGTAAAGGTGTTTTAAAAGCCGTGTCTCACGTCAATAAAGATATTGCTGAATGTTTGCAAGGTATGGATGTAACCGATCAAGCCGGCATTGATAATGCCATGATTGAGCTAGATGGCACTGATAATAAAGCCCGTTTAGGCGCCAATGCATTGTTGGCTGCCTCACTAGCAAGTGCGCACGCGGCAGCCAATGATAACAATGAACCACTCTATCAATACTTGGGCGGATTATTTGGTACTGGTGATAAATTTGAATTACCTGTGCCAATGATGAATATCATTAATGGAGGCGAGCACGCCGATAACAGCGTTGATATGCAAGAGTTCATGATTGTACCTGTTGGCGCACCAAGTCTTGCAGAAGCTGTACGGTATGGAACAGAAGTTTTTCATAACCTAAAATCAGTCTTGGCTAAACGTGGTATGAATACAGCTGTCGGCGATGAAGGTGGTTTTGCACCTGATTTATCGTCAAATGAAGAAGCTATTGAAGTCATTCTTGAAGCGATTGAAAATGCGGGATTTAGCGCAGGAAAAGATATTTACTTGGGCTTAGATTGTGCAGCATCAGAATATTATAAAGATGGCAAATATGTATTAGCATCAGAGGACAAAAGTTTTGATGCTGAAGGCATGGTAGATTACTTAGAGAATTGGGTGAATCAATATCCGATTATAACCATTGAAGATGGTTTGGATGAGGCAGACTGGGCGGGTTGGGATGTACTGACGCAACGTTTGGGCGATAAAATACAGCTGGTTGGAGATGACTTATTTGTAACCAACCCCAATATCTTTAAAGAGGGAATTGATAAAAGTATTGCGAATTCGATCTTAATTAAATTCAACCAGATAGGTACATTAACTGAAACCTTAGAAGCGATTAAAATGGCGCATGATGCTAATTATACCGCCGTTGTATCGCATCGTTCTGGTGAGACAGAAGATACTACAATCGCAGACTTGGCCGTTGCAACGAATGCAGGGCAAATTAAAACAGGCTCTTTATCTCGTTCTGATCGTATTGCAAAATATAATCAGCTTATTAGAATCGAAGAAATGCTCGGCAATAATGCGAAATATGCAGGTAAGAATTCATTCTCTCGTTTGTAAGCATCTTGAATAGAAAGACTATGATGAATAAAAAACCACGATGAAAGCGCTCTTGCTAATTTTTTCGACCTTACTCGTTCTGCTGGTCGCAGGGCTGTGGGTTGGTTCGGGCAGTTACCCTGAACATTGGAAAACAGAAGATAGAATCAGTGCGCAAGAAGATAGTAATGAACAGCGAAAGGACGATATTGAGCGTATTAAGTCAGACTTGGAAGATGTTGCCACGGGTGATAGTGCCATTGAAGAGCGCGCCCGTAGTGAATTAGGAATGACCAAAGAAAATGAAAGTTTTTTTGAAATTATTCTTCGCCCAGAAAGTAACAAACAGCCATTACTGCAAGATAAAGTTAAAGGTAGGGATATGGGGGACGATGATTTAAAATCAGCACCCACGATAGGTGTCAACCCTTTGCTGCAGCCTAAAACAACTCTAGGGTCTGAGTCAAAGCTAGAGCCTGAACCCGAACCGAACTCTAACCCCGAATCTAAACCGAAAAGAACGAAGGTAATCAACGATATCAACGAAGATGAAAACAATAAAATAGATTCGGAAATAGAAAAAAGTATCAACAATGGCTGAGGCAAATCAAAGTAAGCAAAAAAAAGTTTGGGTTGTAATACCTGCCGCAGGTATTGGCAAGCGAATGCAGTCTGAGACGCCTAAACAATATATAAAAATAAATGGTAAAACAATACTTGAACATACTTTAGACTGCTTCATTAGTCACCCTGAAGTTGCGGGCTGTGTGGTTGCATTAGCAAGTGAAGACCCTTACTGGAAGTCGTTAAATATTCATAAGACTCTAGGACAGTTTCCACTTTATACGGTGGAAGGTGGCGACGAGCGAAGTGACTCGGTAGAGCAAGCCTTGGATTATCTTAGCGTTGTTGAACAGTTAAGTGATGAAAGCTGGGTTATGGTTCACGACGCAGCACGGCCTTGTTTAAACCAACAAGATATTAGGCTTTTGTTGTCGCTAAAATCAGAAAAAAATAGTCATGGCGGTATTTTGGCTAGTCCAGTACGCGACACTATGAAACGTGCTAAGCCAGATCAAACTACTATCTCAAAGACTGAATCACGCGATAACCTGTGGCATGCCTTAACCCCGCAACTATTCAAATTAGGTGAGTTAACGAGTGCGCTGAGGTATTGTGTAGAAACTGATGTGGTTGTGACGGACGAAGCATCGGCAATGGAAGCTAAGAATTATACGGTTAGCTTGGTCGAAGGGAATAGCAGTAATATTAAAGTTACTCGCCCTGCGGATCTGGAATTAGCAACTTGGTTGCTAAGCCGAAAAGGTGAAATAAATGAAGCTTAGAATCGGTAATGGTTATGATGTGCATGCGTTTGATAACATTGAATCAAACGAAGGAAAAAATTATATTACATTAGGAGGCATAAAAATCCCCCATCATGTTGCTTTAAAAGCACATTCAGATGGTGATGTACTAATCCATGCTCTATGTGATGCGCTGCTGGGTGCATTGGCATTAGGTGATATAGGGCAACATTTTCCGGATACTGATGATGCCTTTAAAGGTGCCGATAGCAAGTTGCTTTTAAAAAAAGTAGTAAGCCTCGTTGATAAAAAAGGCTACCAGTTAAATAACTGCGACTGTACGATAGTGGCTCAAACACCGAAAATGGCACCTCATATAATAATAATGCGAGAAGTTTTGTCAGGTATTTTAAAGGTAGATGTTGATGTTGTTAGTGTTAAAGCTACGACAACCGAACAGCTTGGTTTTACAGGAAGAAAAGAGGGTATTGCTGTGCATGCAATAGTCTTGCTGACGGAGATAGGAGTCTCTAGATGAATGGGCGTTAATCTTGTCGTAATTTAAAAGTTAGTTTTTTATCAGTATCAATCAGCTTGTAATCCTGTAACCAGGCTAGCGCATCGTCCGCATCTTCCTTGAACCAATTTTCTGCAGAACCTAAGCGAAAGGTATAACCCCAGCTATCCATATCCTGCATCATACGTTCCCTTCCTAAATTTGTGAGTTCGTCCGCAAGTAATATTTGCAAAAAACACACTGCATTTTCTTCATCGTAATCACCCTCGGCATCAGTATTTATTGACTTCCTACGTTGCTCATCCATACAGATATAGTGGCAACCTTCATGGAATAAAGAATGAATAGGCGTGTCAGGACGAATATATAGATTGTTTCCGATGAGCCCAGCTTCACTTTCACCCCAGTAACTACCGGGAATGGTTTGATTAAGATGGGTTAAGTTTAGTTTAAGTTGAAAGGGTCGAAACAAACTTTTCAGTAAACTAAAAGAATAGTCGCTCACCTTTCGAACAGTCATAAGGTTTATAGATGGTACTGTATTGACTTTCATCATAGTGACTAAATTATTGCTCAATAGTCTTGTTGTTTAATTCTAAACTAATAATTTTTAGTGATTTATTTTTATTTTCTGCACGAATAATAGCGATACCTTCACGGGTTTGCCATTGATTTTCATTAGTGAATTGGTAACGAGATAAAAACTTGCCTTCACCTTGAACCGTATTAGCAACTTTTTTCCAAGAGAAGCCATAGAGTAGCATTTTTCTTTCTTGAGTAATTTCAAACAGTGATTTTAGTTTGGCGGTAATCTGTTCAGTAGATTGTCCGCTTATTTCGGGTGTATTGGAAAGAATAGGTTCGATATTTTCTACTTTACCTAGTTCGTAAGATAATTCAAGTTGATGTAATAATGTTTCTAGATGTGGCTCTAAATCATAAAGGTTTGCAGTGCTAGCAAGCAAAGGTTGAACTTGAGGGGGTGGTTGTTGCTGTAACGATTGAGACTTGCTTGTATTTATTTCTGTTGGCGCTAGCTTATTTTGTACGATGAGCTCTGGCTTAGTTGATTGAACGAAGTAAGCCGCAAGCGATAATAGCGAGACTAGCGCTAACGAAGCCATTGCGTAAAATGTGTTTTTTGTCTGCGAGAGTGTTTTTTCAGCTTTTAAGGTGGCTCTATAAAAGCTATTCGGTGGAGTGCGTGGATCACTTTTATCACGAAATTTTTGTTGTGTTGGAAAATGTTCGGATTGCTTGTTTAACGTTTGGTAAGCATTCGTTATTTTACTGGCTTTATCGGCAGCATCTTCAGAGGGGTTAATATCTGGATGATAAATTTTCATCAATAACTGATAATTTAACTTTCTTTCGGCGGCATTATTGTTGTGGTTAAGGCCAAGATATTTATACGTTGGATTTGTGGTTGTGAGTAAAACCTCTTCGATGAAATGCATCATTACTTTTTTGAGTAATGACTTTTTTATTTTCATCATGGTTGCAAAATCATTTAGTTTTTTCGATGAAGCACATAAGCGCAAAAGGTCAGTTACACCTTCTGGTAATTCAGATTCAGGAAAAGTCAGCCATTCCATTTCGCGCGGGTATTTATAAAGGCGAATGGCTTGATGTAAAGCAGGGGTTTTCATAAACTCAGCATATCAAAAAAGTTGATAAAAAGTTAGTTATCTTCAATACGAATCGCGTGTGCTCTTCCAATTGGGCCGGTATTATCTTGCCCAATTGCGGTTTCAATGTCATCAATACGTTGATTAAGATCATCTAAATGCGAAGGGTGTTGATTATTCATTTGTGCTTCTGCTTTCATTGCAGGGTCTCCTGCAGCAACTAGGTTCGTCACTAAGGGGGTGTTATTGTGCGGGTTAGTCATCATTAAAACTCACAGTTGATGGTATTCTAAAGTATAACCACGGTCGCGATAAAACGCATAACGTTTACGACCAGCGACCAATATATCTTCGCTTGCATCAATAATTTCTGCCACCTTAGAAAAACGTGAAAAAAAAGCGGGGCGTCGATTGGAGATATTAATTAAGTAGTCGCAGTCGCTCATAGGTTCAAAATCATGTGAAATAGTTACTTTTTCAATGTATTTACTATGTTTTTCGGGTGTATCGTTTTGTTGTTGTTCGGCCGTTACTATTTTATGAGGAATGAAGCTGGTTTTGTCGTTGGTCCAAAGTTTGTCATCAATGAGCTTACTGGTGCTTTCGTTATCTGTATGAATATGTACGGCTAAATTGTTTTTTAAAGCCATATTTGTCAGGCGATAGGCTATTGCGAGCCTATTTTGTAAGCCTCGATCTTTTGAGACGTAGAAATTAATGTGAGTCATAATGTTAATTCTAAACTTCAAAAAGTTTTCATTCCATTTATTTTGTTTGATTCACGTGGTTAATTAAAAACTGCGAAAGTAATGGTACAGGGCGACCTGTTGCATTTTTGCCTGTCCATGCAGTGCCAGCAATATCAAGATGCGCCCATTTATAATCTTTGGTAAATTCGCCTAAAAAACAAGCTGCAGTAATTGTACCTGCACCACCACTACCAATATTACCCAGATCGGCAAAGCAGCTTTTCAGTTGTTTTTTGTAGTCTTCGCCCATGGGTAGGCGCCATGCGCGATCATTAATGGTATTTCCCGCGCTGATTAAATCATCGGCAAGTGCATCGTTATTTGAAAGTACTGCACAAATATGGTGACCTAATGCAACGATGCAAGCACCTGTCAATGTCGCGGCATCAATAACAATAGAGGGCTTATATTTTCCTACATAGGTAAGGGCATCGCACAACACTAAACGCCCCTCTGCGTCGGTGTTTAAAACCTCAATCGTGATACCTTTCATGGATGTCACAATATCGCCAGGTTTTGATGCCTTGGCGCTTGGCATATTTTCTGCGGCAGCTAAAACCACAACGAGGTTAATGTCTAACTGCATTTTCGCGCAGGCTTTAAGTGTGCCTAACATGCCTGCTGCACCACCCATGTCAAATTTCATTTCATCCATATTGGCACCTGGCTTTAATGAAATTCCACCGGTATCAAAGGTCACTCCCTTGCCAACTAAGGCGATGGGTTGTTGCTTTTTATCTTTAGCACCCTTTTCATCTTTAGCGCCAAAGTATTGCAGGATGATCATTTTGCCTGGCTCATCACTTCCTCTACTGACTGAGAGAAAAGAACCCATACCAAGCTTTTTCATGTCACTTTCTTCGAGTACTTCGATATCTACATTTTGATAACTATCAGCGAGTTTATTCGCGGTCTCTGCGATATAAGTCGGTGTGCAGACATTACCGGGATGGTTAGCTAAGTCGCGGGTAAGTTTCATGCCTTCAGATATTGCAATTCCTTGGTCTAAGGCGGTTTGTGCATCTTCATCTATACCGTGGATGAAGATTTCTTGCAGGCTTGGGGCATCTTCTTTTTTACTTTTATAGTCTTGCAATTGATAAAGATCGTCTGCAAATGCAATAACAGTTTGAGTGATAGCGGTAGGTTGTTGATCTTTTGAAGACCCTTCGGTGAGGTAATTGCTAATATTTTTAATGGATGTTTTTTGGATGATTTTACTTGTTGCTTGTGAAACCTTGTTAATTATTTTTATATCAAACTCGTTCTGTTTACCGCAGCCCATTAAAAGTACCCGTGAAGCCTTAATACCTGAGACATCGTAAAGCATTAGAGACTCAGCAATTTCTGCTTTAAAATCACCTTTGTCTAAAATGTTTTTGATTTTTCCATTGCTTGCCTTATCAAGGCTTGAAGCCGCATCGCTAAGAACTAGCTTTTTATCATCTGAAAAGATAGTGACGACAACGCAATCTTGATTATCAGTAGCAGGGTCATTGTTTGAATTTAAACGATATTTCATAAGGCTTCCAGATGAGGTTATAAATAATTAGTGATGGATTATAGACCGTGTCTAACGAGACCGAAATAGCCGATTAAAAATAGTCACATTTAAAACAGAATAGTTGTACCTTTATAAGTAAACTACTATATAATTACGCGTTTTTAAATTAGCCGAAATACTTTGTAATAATGGGCGTTTTGGTATTCAACAACAAGCATAAAGCAAGAGACTAGTCATGGCAGAAGACCTAGAGAAGTATCGTAATATCGGCATTTTCGCACACGTGGATGCGGGTAAAACAACCACAACAGAACGTATCCTAAGCCTTACCGGTAAAATTCATAAAATAGGTGAGGTTCACGATGGTGAAGCAACAACCGACTTTATGGAGCAAGAAGCGGAGCGTGGTATTACTATTCAGTCAGCTGCGGTAAGTGCATTCTGGAAAGATCATCGCATGAATATTATTGATACTCCTGGTCACGTTGATTTTACGGTAGAAGTTTATCGTTCATTAAAAGTGCTTGATGGTGGTATTGGTGTTTTCTGTGCATCGGGTGGTGTTGAGCCTCAGTCGGAGACTAACTGGCGTTATGCGAATGAATCTGAAGTTGCGCGTATTATCTTTGTTAATAAATTAGACCGTGTTGGTGCTGATTTTTATCGTGTTGTAAAACAAGTTGAAGATGTATTAGGCGCTAAGTCATTAGTCATGGTTTTACCGATTGGTACAGAAGATAAGTTTAGTGGTGTTGTTGATTTGTTAACACGCAAAGCATGGGTGTGGGATGGATCAGATGACCCGTTAGCTTACGAAATTCAAGACGTACCCGCTGATATGATTGATCAAGTTGAAGAGTGGCGTGAAAAGCTTATCGAAACTGCAGTTGAACTGGATGATGATGCGATGGAGCAATATCTTGAAGGCAACGAGCCTGATATGGATACCATCAAAGCCTGTATACGTAAGGGTACGCGTGAATTAACTTTCTTCCCAACCTACACAGGCTCGGCCTTTAAGAATAAAGGTATTCAGTTAATCCTTGATGCAGTCATTGATTACTTACCGAATCCTATGGAAGTTGATCCACAACCATTAACGGATGAAGCCGGTGAAGAAACGGGCGAAGTTGCAACGGTTGACCCAGATGGGCCGTTACGTGCGTTAGCGTTCAAAATTATGGATGACCGTTATGGTGCTTTAACTTTTATTCGTGTTTACTCGGGCAAGCTTGAAAAAGGTTCAACAGTGCTTAACTCGTTTACAGGTAAGACAGAAAGAATTGGTCGTATCGTTGAAATGTCAGCCGATGACCGTATCGAACTTGATGGCGCGCAAGCGGGTGACATTGTAGCCGTGCTTGGAATGAAAAACGTACAAACAGGCCATACACTGTGTGATCCTAAGCATCCAGCAATACTTGAGCCTATGGTCTTCCCTGAGCCGGTTATTTCAATTGCGGTATCGCCAAAAGATAAAGGTGGTTCTGAGAAAATGGGCATTGCAATCGGTAAAATGGTTGCAGAAGACCCATCATTCCGCGTCGAAACGGACGAAGACAGTGGTGAGACAATCCTACGTGGAATGGGCGAGCTACATCTTGATATTAAAATTGATATTCTAAAACGTACCCACGGTGTTGATGTTGAAGTTGGTAAGCCACAGGTTGCTTACCGCGAAACAATCACGACACTTATTGAAGACAGCTACACGCATAAAAAGCAGTCGGGTGGTTCTGGTCAGTTTGGTAAAATTGATTACATCATGGAGCCAAATGAGCCGGGTGAAGGTTTCGAGTTTGAATCTAAAGTGACTGGTGGTAATGTACCGCGTGAGTACTGGCCAGCAATCCAAAAAGCATTTGGTCAAATGATGGATAATGGTGTACTTGCCGGTTTTCCCGTTCTCGATGTTAAAGTAACCTTACTTGATGGCTCTTATCACGCCGTTGATTCATCAGCCATGGCATTTGAATTAGCAGCAAAAGGTGCTTTCCGTCAAACCATGCCTAAAGCAGGTGCTCAGCTAATCGAGCCAATTATGAAGGTTGATGTATTTACACCAGAAGATCATGTGGGTGATGTTATTGGGGATATGAACCGTCGTCGCGGCATGATCAAGTCGCAAGAGTCAGGCCCAACCGGCGTACGTATTAAAATAGATGCGCCACTCGCGGAGATGTTTGGTTACATTGGTGACTTGCGTACAATGACCTCTGGTCGAGGCCAGTTCTCTATGGAGTTTTCACACTATATGCCTTGCCCTAAGAATGTGGCGGAAGAAGTTATTAAAGAAGTTAAAGAACGTGAAGAAGCTAAAAAGAAGAAATAAACGTTTTTTTAACTTGCTTTAAAAATACCCGCATCGAAAGATACGGGTATTTTTTTATGCAGAATTTAGAGTAAACTGTACAGTATTCGTGTGTTTATTATTAACAGGAAAATTAAATGATCAATAATGATGTGCTTCGTAGGCTGCGCTATATATTTAAACTAAGTGATTCAAATATGATGCGCTTAGCAAGCTCACCAGAGATTAAAATAACCCGAGCTGAAATCAGTGATTGGCTAAAGAAAGATGATGATCCTTCACAAAAAAAATGCAAAGACGCTCAATTAGCTATTTTCCTGAACAACTTTATTACTGATAAACGCGGTAAACAGGAAGGGCCACAACGTACTTCTGAAAAATCTTTGTCAAACAACCTTATTTTTATGAAGTTAAAAATAGCATTAAATTTACGCGCTGAAGATGTGTTAGAAATATTGGCGCTAGCAAACTTTAAATTAAGTAAGCATGAGCTAAGTGCATTTTTTCGAAAGCAAGGGCATAAACATTATCGCGAGTGTAAGGATCAAATCTTACGAAATTTCTTGCAAGGCTTACAATTTAAACATCGCCCAGTAGAAAGCAATCAATCAAAAACAAAGATTAACAATAAAGAAGAAGAAATAAGCAAGACTTTAAAGCCAGAGTATCAATGGAAAAAGATTAATCCATCAGCCTAGATAGCAGATGTGGAAAGGAAACTAAAAAGGCTACTCAACCCTAGCACAAGATGCTATGGGTTGTGGGTTCCTTAGGGTGACTTTGCGCGACTTGATGCGCCAATCACCCTATACTTCCAATAATAACCACCTGCAGAAGCGATAATAATAATTGCGGCATAAATGATATAAGTCATCAAGGTAATGCCATCGCTTGATTGCAAAGCAACGGTCAACATCACAAGAGTCGTAAGTAGGCCGGCAAGAAAACTATGCAGTAAGGTTTTACGTCTAGCAATACCTGCTGTTATATACCCTCCCGTCAAAATTATAATAAAGAAAACTGGAATAGCGACAATATAACGAATAGCTTCATGCAAGTTACTTAAAAAAGGATATAAAAACACATAAAGTATCTTCATCAGCAAGGATGCAATTATTATAAATAACGCACCTGATAAAATAGCTTTTATGGAGAGGGTAAAGTTCATATATATTAGCTTACCTTATGAGTTGTAAGACGTTGACCATTTATTATTTTCATTCATCATTAGACTCAGCCAAGATTTTAATTACTTAGAAGCTGAAAAAAGTTTACCTTTCGTCAGCAAGTCATGCAAAATATGTGCGGCCTCGTTAAGAAAAACATCAATATCTTTCTTTTTGGTAAAAATATCATCGTTCTTTTTTTCTTGAGCGTCTCTAAGTTCTTTCATCGTTTTATAGACAGGCTCACCATTAGCTACTTGTAATTCATTTTCCAGCTTTAAGAGCTGCTGGTTAAAGGTAGCACGCTTTGCTTTGCGTTTGGCCAAATTTAACGATATTACTTTCTCATTGCCTGCATTGACAAGCAGTTTCAGTCGGTTAAATGTTGTCACATACTTAGGTGTTTTATTTCTGCGGCTAATAGATTTTTGCTCTGCTTGTTTAACTACCGCTTCTGTCATTGCATTATTGTAGTCGCTATGTTGCGCTTCATCTATATGTCGCCACGGTAATGCATTTTTATACGCACGTTCTCCAAAATCGCCCTCTATTTTAGGTAAGTTCCATGCTATATCAGGAACAACACCTTTGTGTTGCGTGCTATCACCGTTAATTCTGAAGAATTGAGCAGTAGTGATTTTAATCTCACCCAATGGTTTATCAAAGGATTTTCGGGTATAAGAATTTAATGGCAAGACGGTTTGTACGGTACCTTTCCCGAAGGTAGTTTCACCAATGATTATAGCGCGTTTATAATCTTGCATCGCCCCTGCAAATATTTCTGAGGCAGAAGCACTGCCTTTATCAATCATTACAGCCATAGGCCCATCGTATATAAAACCAGAGTCATTATCTTTTAAGATATCTGTTCTGCCACTACTATCCTTTATTTGCACTACAGGGCCACGATCAATAAATAAGTCAGTCAATGAAACAACCTCACTGAGAGAACCGCCACCGTTGCCGCGAAGGTCTATAATTAAATTATCAATGCCTTCTTTTTTAAGTTCAAGCAGTAGCTTTTTTACGTCACGCGTTGTACCTGCATACTCTTTATCGCCGCGGCTACGTGCTTTAAAATCAATATAAAAGGAGGGTAAAATAATTACCCCAATTTTATCCGTACCTATGTTAATGATTCTTTTACTTGCAGCTTGATGTTCAAGTTTAATCTTATCTCTTACAATCGTTACGGCTTCTGGCTTGCCGCTTAAACCCGTTTCATGGGGGAGAACCGACAACACTACAGTTGAGCCTTTCTTGCCCCGTATTATATTGACCACGTCAGTTAAGCGCCAGCCTACGATATCCTTAATCGTATCTTTACTGCCTTGACCCACCCCGATGATACGATCACCTGCAGTTATTTTTCCGCTAAGATCAGCTGGGCCTCCCGGAACAACGCTAATAATTTTTGTATGTTCATCATCGGTACGTAGTACTGCCCCAATTCCACTCAGTGAGAGGCTCATTTGAATATCAAATTGCTCTGATGAACGTGGTGATAAGTAAGAAGTGTGAGGCTCTATTGCGGTGGCATATGCATTAGCAATGGTCTGAAATAACTCATTGGGTTTAATCTGAGCAGTGCGTTTAGCCATATTGAGATAACGTTTTTTAAGGCTTTTTACAGTTTCTGCGTGAGTCTTGTCAGCTAAAATTTGATTAATATAATCATTCTTAATGCGTTTTCCCCATAATGCATCCAGTGCATTAACATCACTAGCCCAGGCGACTTCTTTGCGGTCAATAGTATAGTTTTCGTCTTTTGTTAAATCAAACTTTTGGGCGATATACTGAGCGGCATATTCAGAGCGTTCTTTTACGCGTAGCTGGTAAACTTTAAATATACCCACAGCTACATCGGTGTTGCCGCGATCAATATAATTATCAAATTTATCTTTATATTGGTTAAAGCCGTTGATATCAGCTTGGGTAAAGTAAACTTTACTAGGGTCGAGTTGCTTTAAGTATTGCTGTAAGATTTTTTCTGAAAAACGATCATCAAGGTTAAACTTTTTATAGTGAAATCGCTTCAACATTTTATTAATCAGTGATAACTCAAAATCATGTCGCGGTGAAAGCTCAAGCGGCGTGTTAGCTTGAAGTATTGTAGAATCAGAGTTTGATGTCTGATCAATATCACTTTTAATTTGACTACCCATGGATGAAGACATGTTACCTGTTTTGGCGACTTCTTCAGTCATTGGTGGTTTGCCTAGGCAACCACTCAATATAATGAGCCCTAAACTGAGTAAAGAAACTTTAAAAACGGGTAGTAAAAATGTTTTATTCATTGTATTTTTCATCATTAAAAAGCAGTATGGTAAGCACTATCTTATAAGTCATAGCGCGTAAAAAAATAGGCGAAGATCATAACATCCGTAACGCCAAAAGACTAATTTGTAGTTAGCCCTTAAAGTGAACCTAATTAAGTAGATTATGGTTCAGCTTCGGTAAAATACTGGTAGTTATAGCAAGTTAAAAATAATTGGACTTTGATCGGCTCTTCCTAGTTGGTAGAGTAAATTGCTAAGACAGTAAGTCGTTCAGGTATTTAAATAATAAACGTGATGCCTTAGGTGGTTTATTGTTCTCTGCTTCTTTATTCGCATTACGTATCAATTGCCTCAGCTGTTGTCGGTCCGCAGCTTCAAACTGAACGACTAATTCATTGATAAGATCATTATCACCTTTCAGTAGTTTGTTACGCCACTCTTCTACTTGGTGAAATGCTCTTACTTCTTGCTCTTGAGGTAGCGAGAGCATTTTTATCTTAGCCAATATCGTACGGGTGTTTTCTTCGGTCATAATACTAGCGATAAAACGTAGCTGCCTTTGAAGGGCCGCTTTTTTTAGTTTTTTTGCTAGAATTACCGCTTCTCTCATTCTTTCTGAGAGAGTAATTTTTTCAAATTTACTGTTTGGCATTTCAACCAGCTGACGACCTAAACCATGTAAAGCCTTCATCTCGCGTTTAATTTTTGTTTTGTTCGGGCGCTCACTATAAGGCTCACTAGTGTGCGGGTTGATGTTATCGAGTTGGTGTGAATTATCAGTCATACTAATTTAGCTCGGGTAATACTTGGATCGAAATAGGGGCTTTCCAGAGCTTTTTCATGGTTAGATGAGCTTGCTTCTTGTTGCTGCTATTGTAAATACTTAGTTGCGCCTTGCAAGTAGAATCACTGCTTAAGTTAAGACAGTTACGTTCTAATTGATATTGCTTGAGAATCCGTTGTAGCTGCAGTGCAACTGGTTTTCCCGTTTCTAATATCTCAATATTGTTACCAACAATATTACGAATTTCTCCAAGTAAAAAAGGGTAGTGGGTACACCCCAAAATTAGCGCATCAACACCTTGGTCTAGTAATGGGTGGATATAGCGCTCTAACAAAGAGACTGTTCTGTCACTGTTTAGTTCATAAGCTTCGACTTGTTCGACCAACCCAGGACACGCTTGAGCAAGTACTTTTTTCTCTTGTGCATAACGCTCTGTTAAGCCCAATAGCCTTTCACTGTTGATGGTTCTTTGTGTGGCAAGGACACCTATAACCCCATTCTTGCTCAGTTGGGTTGCTGGCTTTATTGCCGGCTCTAACCCTATAACAGGTACATCACTGTTAGCACGCAATAAGTCAGCGGCCTCTGCGGTGGCGGTATTACAGGCGATAACGATCGCCTTTACATCTTGATTTAATAAAAATTCAGTAATCTGTTGTGAACGATCACGGACATACGCTGCACTTTTATCACCATAAGGTGCATGCACCGAGTCACCAACGTAGACAAGGTTCTCATGAGGAAGCAATTGATGGATTTCTTTTAAAACAGAAAGACCACCAAGTCCTGAGTCGAATACCCCGATGGGGCTCCCATCACCAAAACTTAGCATAGTTTGAGAGCTTTGAACAAGGCAGTGGAATTATAGTCATTATGCTCTTCGTCGGATTCGTGCAAAGTCTCATTTACGGAGGAGCTATCGGCCACGAATATAATTTATCATCGCATTGTATTTAGGGGAACGAGTACCTGCTTTTTCAAGCATTGGGAAGATATTACGATCATTAACTGCCGCGATACCATTAAAATGCATTAACATATCACCACCGGCACGATGCCAGGCACGTAAGTACTTACTGTAAGCGTTAGCCATTTGCGGGCTACGGTTGGCTTTTGTAAACAAGCTATAAACCTTAGGATCATGAATCACATGAGGGCGATCAACGCGAAGTAGGTGTTGCCCACCTTCATAAGCTAATAACTTTACGTTGTATTTTCTAGCCAGCGCAACATTCTTTTTTACACGATCTTCAATCGCATTTTCAATCGCGCCGCCAGGGTAATTATCTTTGGCTAAACCCCCGTTCATGATTTCTCTAAAGAGCTGATTAACGCCAGCACTTCCTTGGTTAGCCCAGCGCTTAACTAAAGGACGGTTTTCAATGCGTGCAATATAATCACCAAAATAGGGGGCTACCGCATAAGCATCAAAAGATTTATAACAGTTACCACCTACCAACGGGCAAGTCATTAATTCTTCACCCATTTTTGGAGCGGATCCATAGGCTGATACCACACACACCGCGCGATTACCAAGCGCCTGTTTGAATATTCTACACATTTCTTTACTACGTTTAGCATTATAATTAAGAGCCAAGAATAAACGGCGTGTTCCTGGGTTTTTAATCTCCAACTTACCGCGTGGCCAAAGTTTTAAACCTTGCTGTGACGCATAATGAGTAGCAGGGTACATTGAATTCCAGACTTCATTTGAGTATTCAACATAGACTTTCTGTCGAGGATTTAAACGTCTTTTTACAGTTTGTGCGAAGTTCTGCATGAAGCTATCTGTTGCCTTGTGTGGCATTGAAAACCAAGGGGCTGATTGAGTTGCATTAGCAAGATCAACCATTGTTTCTACTGGCATACCTGGATTGTGGTTATAAAAAGCGCTTTGTGGTGTGGCGCGGTCTTTCCAATGTGCAAGTTGCGTTAATTTAGTATTCTGCCATGGCATGAAGCGTATTGAATTAAAGGGTCTAGCAGTTTGTATGTATTCTTGATTGAACGTCTGTCGCGTATAAGTCTTTGCGTATTTTTGCGGGATTACTTTTATATTGCGGATATGATTGCGCGGGTTTATACGGGTTATATGCAAGCGAAGTTTTCGCTTTGCCGATTTCAAATTGAAATCAATACGTCCGGGGATTTGGCGGATAATTTCAACATCACCGTGAACTTTAATATCACCGTCACCTTGGTAAGTTACGAAGTGTCGGCCGACAGGGAAGTTAGCGGGCATATCCCAGATAGCGTTAATAGAGGTGAAAATAGGGCTTTCACCCCGCGCTGGCAAGCGAGTTGGCCAACCATTCGTATCAACGGAAACTTTGTCTGTTTCTTTGGTGTTAAACGATTTTTTACGACTACAACCAGGGTCAATTGGGCGATTACGCTGCCAATCAAACTCACAGGAAGTAATCCAGCCACGCGAGATTTTAAAAATATCAATAAAGGGGTTGGATGTGCCGAGATGATGTAAGCCACTGGTGTTGTAACCTAAGCGATGACCTGGAGCTGCTTGAGATACGGAGCTAAGCGCAGTCGTTGCGAGTAATGCAGAAGTAAGTGTGAGCTGAATCAACGTCCGTGTTGTTCTGGGCAAAAACATGAAAATCCCTTTTTAATTATGTATTAAAGAGAATTTTAACCTTTCCCTTATCATCTTGCACGAAAATTGTGCAATTCTTAATCATAATGCTTATGATAAGTACGGCGTTTACCTGCACGTTGGGTAATTACCCCTTGAATTTGCTCCCATTTTATTTCAATGGTGTCGTATAAATCATTCAGAGGTGCTAAATAATAACGTTTATCTTTAATACGTAATTGGCGGAAAATATATTCTGATTTATTATCAACGGCAAATACATAGGATCCTTCTCGTGCAACATGACCAGGATCAATAATAAGAATACAGCCCGCGTCAAATTCTGGCTCCATACTGTCATCGATAGTGCGCAATGCAAAAGGTTCGGCGGCAGAGCAACTATCACCCTCGCTCATATTTTGCCTAAAGGCTTCTTCAATATTTATTTTAACTTCTTTCATTATTGTACCCGTTAAATTATTTGTTTCTGCTAAATTCTGTTTCTTGAACATGCCGTTCTGGTACGTACCAATGCAGTTTATCATGGAGTTTCACAACTTCTCCGATGATGGTCAGTGTTGGCGCACGAACCTTTGAGTCAATCACTAGCTGAGGAAGTGTAGCAACTGTACCAATATGCACGCGTTGGTTACGTGTTGTGCCTTGTTCAACCAATGCAGCAGGCATGTCGCCTGACATACCATGTGCTTGTAACTGCTCACTAATCACACTCATCCCAGTGAGGCCCATATAGAAAACAATGGTGTGATTTTTTTGTGTAAGTTGTTGCCAGTTTAAATTAATACTGCCATCTTTCAGATGCCCAGTAGCGAAAGTCACTGATTGTGCATAATCTCGATGTGTGAGTGGGATACCCGCGTAAGCGGAACAACCAGAAGCTGCGGTGATGGCGGGTACGACTTGAAACGGTACATTATTTTCTGATAATGTCTCAATCTCTTCACCACCACGACCAAAAATAAAGGGATCACCTCCTTTAAGGCGAAGTACACGCTTACCTTGTTTTGCGAGCTCTACCAATAAATTATTAATTTTATCTTGGGGAACCGCATGATTATCCTTTTCTTTGCCTACATACAAACGTTCTGCATTTTTATTGGCCATATCTAAAATGGGTTTAGAGACGAGTCGATCATAAACCATTACATCTGCTTGTTGCATAAGTCGAACGGCTTTAAAAGTCAGTAAATCGGGATCACCCGGACCTGCACCAACCAAGTAAACCTCACCTAGTGGGTTTTCATCATGACCTTTTGCTAGTAAGTCATCCAACATTAATCGAGCAGATGAATCTTGACCCGCGTAAACGAGTTCGGCGAATGTACCTTTAAGGGCATTTTCCCAAAAAGCCTTACGTTGCTCCTGTTTTGGAAAGTGTTGTTTTACTTTCTCACGGTACTCTTCAGTAATCCCCGCTAATCGACCACAAGCAGAAGGAATCATCGTCTCTAACTTCATTCGTAACTGACGCGCTAGCACGGGTGATGCCCCACCTGTTGATACCGCAATAGTAACGGGTGAGCGATCTAAAATAGAGGGGAAAATAAAACTACAGAGTGTAGAGTCATCCGCCACATTAACAGGTGTATTCGCCGCATCGGCTAATTCTGCTATTTGTGCATTAATCGCTTTTTTGTCGGTAGCAGCGACAATTAAAAAAGCACGTGCTATATCCGCTTTTTCAAAATCTCTTTGTAGCAGAGTGATTTCGTTATTATTAGCAAACTGCTGTATCTCAGGAGTTATAGAAGGTGAAATAACGATAACCTTGGCGTCTGCAGTCAATAAGTTAGTAATTTTTCTGCTAGCCACTGAGCCGCCACCAATGACAATACAAGGGCGATCTTTTAGATCTAAGAATATGGGGAAATGTTTCATCAAGCTTCTCTGTATTATTTCTCGGACTATTTCTTTTTTTTGCGCCGTTTCGGGCGTGATTCATATTTTACAATGCTTTTTACCAGTTCGTTGTACGGTAGTCCATCCAAAGAGCCAAATTTTTGCAGCGCTAAGCCGAGTGTTTGGTAAACGTTATGGACAACTTTTTCAGTTGAGTCGGGAGCACCTGCCACGATACTTTGTAATGCCAACATTCCACCAGCCTGAACTTGTAACTCTTTATTGTGAGGCATGGGGCCACTAACAGTTACAACTTTTAGTGTAAAGCGGGCATTATTTCGGATTGAATCCAACGTGCGAGTGCATATTTTTAAGGCACTTTCAGATTCGCAAGCAATACATTCCCTATTGGCAATAACGAAACGGCGTTTCATTTCGCAATCGCAGCGTTGGTTGGTGACTGCTTTCTCAAAGATGCAGCGATTTGGGTTTAATTCTTTGTAAACAGATTTGTATTGTTGTTCGTCCATAGTGGGTAGCTGATCTTACTTTTCCCATTCCATCGTGACTGTATCAGGTCTCTTTTCAAGTAAAATTTCTTCTGCCTGCAACTGGTTAACCGCGTGCATCATTTTAACAGTTATTCCGCCGTTGAGAGGTAACTCAGCACGTAAATCACGTGAAAACAGTTTTGCATCTTTAAACTCCTCGAACTCTTTTTGGAATTCAAGATTTTTAACAATAGGGGTAGGTTGTGTGACTTTAAAAACGTAGTAAGGCATTTGTTCGTCCAATGTAAAAATAAGTACGTTGATTATGGGGTGCGTAAGCTAGTATATCAACTTTTGCTTATATAAGGTGTGGTTAAACTCAAGATGAAAGGCGGTTAAAGCTAAGCGTTAAGCTGAACACGCTGCCCCCATGGGACCTGGCCCTTTCCCTTAACTAGCCAAATTACAGGAAAACTAGGCTCTTCGGGAAATTGCCCCATGGCATCGGTAAAGTAAACCATGCTATTGGGTTGATTATCCTGTTGCGAAATCCAATTAAACACGGGGCGAAAATCTGTTGTTCCTCCACCAAGGAGTGAATCGGGCAGGGTCACTTCCTCCCATGGGTCAAACACGTGTGGAAAGCCTTCAATAATGTCGGAGTCACAAGGAACCAGCGTAATTTTCGCACGCATTTGTCCTTTTATGGCATTGATTTCTGAGAGGCACTCACGCAGCTCTTTATCACTCACAGAACCACTGACATCAAGTGCGACTAACACATTAATCTCTGCACTTTTTAACGTCGGAAAAATTGCAGGATCACCCCGACGTGTCGAAGGGCGGGTATAGCTGTAATCATCACGTGCTACAGCTGTCATATAACGAGCAAGCAACATTCGCCAAGGTAAATTGGGTTGCAATAATTTATCGACCAAGCGCTTCATGACACCACTAAGTTTGCCTGCCTGCTGTGCTTGTTGCGCCGCGCCAGCCATGCGTTGCTGCCATTGAACACTTAACTCTTCTGCCTCCGCCTGATCTAAAGGCGAAGGAGGGGCTTCGCTACCGCCTGCATTTTCATCAATTTCTTGCTGCCCTGAACCTTGCGGATCTTTTTCTTGTTCACCTGATGAACCTCCGCCAGAATTATCTTTTGTTGATTTCTCCTCAGGTTCGGGCGGCTTATCGCCTTGGTTTTCATTGTCCAGCGGATTGTCGCTGCTGTCTTGACCACCTTCTGCAAATTGATCTTCCTTATCATATAAGTGCTGATCAAGTGTATCGCTCATATCATTATCAGCTATTAAAGGGTAAATCTCTTCCGCACTCATGCCCTCGTATTGTTTCATGTGTAAAATACCAGGAGGCGGAGTCAAACCTTCCTCAATCAATATAGGGTTAATAGCGTAGTCACAGGCTAGATCCCAGCGGTGTTTGACCCGATGCTCGCGCCGTGCGAAGTGAGATAAGGCACAATGCAATGCCTCATGTGCCAAAATAAACTGAGTTTCAGCAGGCTTGAGCGCATCAATAAACTCAGGGTTATAATAAAATTTACGCGCATCTGTACCCGTAGTAGCGCACCATGCAGGATCCGCTTCTTGTAAAGGCAAGCGCAGCACCAAAGCGCCTAGAAAGGGTTTATCTAAAATTAATTTAGTACGTGCAGCGGTAAGTTTATTCTCAATCGCTAAATCTGGCTGATTCATAATATGACTTTAATATTGAAGCGATTAGTCATAAAGCATTATATCGCCAATACTTCCTGCCCAATGTGCAAATTCAGGTACGCTAAACAAGTCATCTCCTATGGCACGTAGCATGTCAGAAATTAACATTACACCCATTTCTTTTTGTCTAAAGTTTTTAGCGTAATTTAGGATATGTCCGTATACAATTTTAGCATCATCAACTGATCCACCCGCTTTCGCTCCATCATTTTTAGCACGAATAGCTCGCCCAACTAAGGCGCTAGCAACCGCATATTGCAGGTCGATTTCTTTGGGTGCTTTTACGCCTTCTCCTAATAAAATCGCATCTAAATCTGGCATTTGATCCATACTGTCAATAAATGCTTTTAACTCGATACCCGCCGCGGGGCCAACACAGGCTTGAATACCGCCTAATAATACTTGCGGGGAGCTACTAAATTTTAATAAAGCTTGGTGTGCAAACTGCCATGAGCGCGGGGAGGGGAAAGCTACGGGGTTATGTGCCGGATCAAAATCAAATAACAGTTCCGGCCGAAAACGAAGAAAGGCAATAATCTTTTCACTTATGCCGTTGTTATACGCCCAGCTGACCCAGTCATCCAAATTCACATCAACATCATAATGTGAAAACCGATTCGCCAGCGGGGAGGGCATGGTATAGGTTACACCACGATCACCCTGACGATTGCCTGCGGCAAAAATCGCCCAACCATCGGGCACACGATAATCACCTAAACGCCGATCAAGAATCAATTGATAAGCCGCTGCCGATACACTGGGCACTGCTGAGGTTATTTCATCTAAAAAGAGGATGCCCTTTGAACCGTGAATTTCCGCATTGGGAAGCATGGATGGTATCGCCCATTCAACTTTATGACCATTTTCCGCATCACGAAACGGAATGCCGCGTAAATCACTGGGTTCCATTTGTGAAAGTCGAATATCAATAACGGGGGCATCATGGCGGGTTCCCACCTGATTAATTAAATCAGACTTACCGACACCGGGCGGCCCCCAAAGCATAACAGGCGTGTGACTGCCGTTTTGAGCACCGATAAATTCTTTGTCTAAAACCGTATTGAGTAAAGCAGGACGCATAGTGATTCTCTATGTTAAGTAGCCGCATCATAAATAGTTGAATACTATCATGCAATAATCCGTATAAGTTTTTGGTGTTTATCATAAAACCTATTAAGGGATATACATTTATACCGCGAAATAAAGTAGAATTGTGCCTTTATAATTATTTACTAGGGTTTTATCTATGTCAGACCAGCCCAAACATTTCACTGTTGAAAAACGAATATTGGTTGCAATGCGCAAAACCTTATCGAGCGTTGTTAAAGACGTAACCCCTTCAAGTACTGCCTTAAAGTCACCGTTAACCGATGCCACCATAGAAGATATAAAAATGTGCTTTGGGATGATTGCTGCACGTGAGCAAGAAATTGCTAAGGAAGCAGGGGTTAAATTAAATGATCGCCCTCAATACACCGATCAAGAAATTAAATCTAATGTGGTTTCTTTAGATTCGCTTACCAAGAAATAAGGATACATTAAGATGGCATTAAAAACATACGATGATTACAGCAAACAAGACATGCTGGCATTAACCAAAGGCGTGATGCAGTACCTAGACGGCTGGAAGCTCTCTAGTGAGCAGGCTTTGGTTATTTTAGGGCTTGATAAAGCTGCAAAAAACAGATATTTGAATAGCTTTCGTTTAGGTGAAAAGGCGTTTCCTAAAACCGATGAATTACTTACCCGAATTGATCATATTATTGGTATCGCTGATGCACTACGCACCACCTTTCCATTCAGTGATAAAATGCGCTTAATGTGGTTGCGTAAGCCGCATCGTCGCT
>JALSJN010000007.1 GCA_026989335.1 Thiotrichaceae bacterium | reverse complement strand
AGGGAGTTTATTTATTACGGCGTGTTCTTCGCTGAGTTGTTTTACGCAGTCAAACATAAAATCCAGCGCTTTGTGTTTGGTGAAATTCTGTAAACATTGTTGTCTAAATTCTTGTTCTGTTGCGCCTTCTTTGGCGCAGATAAATGCCCAGGGTAGTATTAGTGTGTCTTTTATTAAATCAGCCACATCAAAGACTAATGCACCTCTTCGGGTTTTACCGTGAGTGAAGTACCGCAAAACCGTGGGGAATACCTAATACCCAGAGTGTGCTTGCGGCTAGGCCATAGGCTAAATAGTTGCCGTGGCTTAAAAAGGCGTTGGCATCGTCTACGTTTTCATGATTTCTTACAAAGTCTTTTATTTTGGTGTTGTTGGCGGCTATTTTGTAGAGTCTTTTGGTGAGCTGGGCTTCTATTAATAGTAGTTTGGTTACATCGGTACATTGCTCTATTTTTGATGAAAATTGGGTGGTAGCGTGTTGTATGTTTTCGTTCGAAACATTAAAGCCTTCTGCTTTTAAATCTTTGTCTTTGCTCCAAACTCGGTGCATATAATCCAGCCGTAATTGTTGGATGCGTTTAGCTGCTTGTAAACGCTTGGCATCATCAAACCAGAATGACATCCAGTTTTGGATGTATTCTGTTGGGCGGTATTCACTTTGTGGGGATAGCCATTCGACTTCATTGGCGGCAATTAATGGTGTACCGCCGCTGCCACTAAAGCCGATTAATACACCAGCTTGTGCGAGCATTCTTACCGCTGCTTGGGTGATTGATGTGCCTGTTCCTAGAAGTATGCAAGTGGTGTTGGCGATGGGGATATTCCAGTATTGCTTTTCGGTTTGCTCTTCTGTGAGATAAAGCACACGCCCGTCTTTTTGCATCACACGGCATTTATCTAAATAATAGATATTGGCACGTTTTGAATGCAATATGGCTTTTAAGTCTGTGAGTTGTTCCATAAGTACCACCACCCTGACCGAAAAACAAACCTATTTAAACAATTAATAAATTTAACTTATCCATCTTCATTACTATCATCACGGGCTTATCCACCTTTTTAGCTTTACGTTTTTTCGGTTGCAGGCTGAATATTGTTAAGCCTTGCTCACCGCAGTCTGGGCATTCTAAATAGCCTTCTGTTTGTAGCGATTGCGGGCCGAGTGTGGTTGCCCAATCACAGGATAGACACTGAAATCTGATTGCTTTGCTCATGGTTTTACTTCCTAATTATTAATTGTTAAGCATTGTAGCTGTGCCACTCCCTCAATTTGTGAGGGTTCGCGTGCCGTTTATCGCTTTTTTGATGGCTATGGATTTCCTTCTTTATTTCTTTTTTTACTTCTATTGTTGGATTCGGCTAATAAGCCCTATTACATTTAAACTAAGTCGCTTATAATTGTTCGGTTACCTTAAAACTATTGAAATAACTATTTATGAGCCAAACCGATTTTGATCAAAAAGCCTTTGATGCACTGCCTAAGTTAGGGCGTTCTCTGTTACAAATTATTGCCATTATTTATGCGCCTGTGGCTGCTACGCCGTTGGCAAGTTGCGCGCACCACCTTGGGTTTGATGATGAAAAAAGCGATGCCTTTACTTTGCATACGATTCGCCCTGTGTTGGTTGATTTGATTCATACGGGTTTTTTAGAGGGAAGCCAAGGTAAGTATTTTTGTGCGCCAGGGATTTGTGAGGAGATTCTGTTAAGCAGTATTTCGGATGGCACTTTTACTGATTTTTCCGAACAGGTGTTGCGCTCTTTTTCTGCAACGGAGTCGTTTGGCAGAGTACTGTGGCAGAGCATTGAGCATGGCCTTTCACATGCGCGAATATTTTTGTTTCAAGGTAAAGCAGATAAACTTGAAAACACGCTTAAGTTATTAAATGAGCGTTATCAATACAGCGAGTCGTTATTATCTAACCCCGGTTTTTACCCTGCGACGTTTGGTACACCTGCAAATGAGAAGTTGCTGGCGGTATTATCTGACTCGATGTTTAGCGTGGCGTTTATTCATTTGGTGGATTATGGTTTAAATGGCTTGCACGATCAGGCTAAATTATGGGATTTGTTGCATAAACGTGAGCAGGAAATTCCTAATTTACAGGCGTTTAAACTTGCCCTGCTAGATACCCAGGCGGAGTACAGTATTTTATCGGGCAAGTTGGAGACTTTTCCTGAGTTACCAGCGGGCTTGCATATTCAAGACACCAGTAAGCTATTAGAAAACGCCAATACCGAAGTGGTGCAATACGGTGATCATCACGTGCATTGGCACCTTGCTAACAGTGCTAAGCAGCTCATTCATGGCAATATTGAAAGTGCCATACAAGCCTATGATAATGCTGTAGAGCTTTTTAGAGAACTTAATAACAAGCGCAAAGGCACGATCATTATTTTCAATAATGATTTTGAAAAGTTTTACTTGCTAGCACTACTGGCGAGTGGAGATTCTGCACAGATTAGTTTGGCGCTAAAGATTTTCAAACACCTTGATAAAGGTTCGCGATACGACACCGATCACGCTATTTTACATGCCTATGCAGATACTCAGGTCAGCGGTATTTTTAACTTTAATGTGCCGTTAATAGACTTGCAGGGCAGCCTTTTAGGCACCCTTTTTTACAGCGTTATTAAACATTGGCTGGGGCATGATTTATCCGATGCTGTGGTTGAGGTTTTAGAGGCTCGCCACCAACAAACGACTGCCGGCAATTATAAGTGGTTACAGGCTGAATATGCGTATGCATTAGGCCTAGCCAGTGATGATGCAGGCGAGAAAAAGAAATTCCTTGATGAAGCCGAGGCGTTACACAAGCAACTAGGCACCAGCAGCCTGTTTGAACTTGTAAAACCACAGGCCGAATGGGAGCGCGCGCTTAATGCGATGAACCAATTAATCACGCCTAAAGATGAAAAAGGTGCGGCTAACGATAGCGAAGAGCGCATTGTTTGGATGCTGGATACCGACCGTTATAATGAATACACCCTAACCCCCAAGTTACAGAAAAAAACAGCCAAAGGCACGTGGAGCAAAGGCAGAAACATCGCCCTAAAGCGCCTTAAAAAAGAACAACACGAGCTACCGGTGTTAAGCGACCACGACCTTGATTTAGTAAGTTCAATTTACGAACAACCGGATTATGATAGTTACTATCACCGTGGCCCACAATTTACACTGGATTTAAACAACGCATGGCCCAAGCTTGTTGGGCACCCTCAGTTATTTTGGGATGGTGCGCGCAATACCGCGATTGATTTATCACAGAATGAATTTGAGTTATTAGTTTCTGAAGAAGGCGAAAACTTGCGTATTAGTTTTTACCCGCCGTTTGATGATTCACAGCAAGATAGCCAGTGGTTAATTCATAAAGAAACCCCTACCCGCCTGTGTATTTATCAAAAGTCAGAACAAGTAATGCGGCTCAGTGAGATTATCTCCAACGGGATTGTGATACCGCGTGAAGCTGAAAAAAATCTGCGCGAAACACTCACCACGCTTGCACCGATGATACAAATTCAGTCTGACCTTGAGGGCGTGGTTGATGCCGAAGCGGTTGAGCCGGATTCTCGCATTCATGCCAATCTACTGCCTTATGGTGATGGCTTACGCGTGACCTTACGGGTTAAGCCGTTTGGCGGGTTTGGCGCGTATTTTCCTGCGGGCGAAGGTCGCTCTAAACTATCGGTTGAGCATGAAGGCAAGCGCCTCACCACCACACGTGACCTTGATACTGAAAAACAGCAACTTGATAACCTACTGCGTCATAGTAATATTCTCGGCGAAGAAGAAGAGTTTAATGACGAGTACATTTTAGAAGACCCACAAAACTGTTTGGAGTTATTAGAGCAACTCCAAGCAGAAGGCGAAAAAGTGATTGTTGCATGGCCTGAAGGCGAGGTAATGCGGATTGCTTCTCGCTTTGATACCAACAACTTACGCTTAAGTATTAATAAAAGCGGTGACTGGTTCCAGCTTGAAGGTAATGTTTCTACTGATCCTAGCTTGGTTTTATCGCTACGCCAACTTTTGGGGCTAACCCAAGGCAATACAGGGCGTTTTATCCAAATGGAAGATGGCCAATATATTTCTCTTAGTAGTCAATTCAAGAAGAAGTTGGATGCGATTAATCGCTACAGCGAGCTAAATGAGGATGGCGCAAAAATCAGTGGATTGGCATCTTTGGCGCTGGAAGATTTAACCGACATGGTGGGCGAGCTGACTGTCGATGAAGCATGGAAAAAACAAATTCATGACATTCAGGAATTAGATAATCACCACCCTGAAGTCCCATCCACCTTACAGGCCGACTTGCGTGACTATCAAGAAGAAGGCTTTCGCTGGATGAGTCGACTCGCTAAGTGGGGGGTGGGAGCATGTTTGGCGGATGATATGGGCTTGGGTAAAACAGTACAAACTATCGCCCTGTTATTAGAGCGTGCCACCCTCGGCCCTGTGCTGGTGGTTGCCCCCACCTCGGTGAGTAATAACTGGGAATCAGAGCTACAAAAATTCGCACCAACACTAAAGCCCTACTTTTACCGCGATGGTGGTCGTCAAGAGTTATTAGATCGCGCCAAAGAATTCGACGTGGTTATCGCCAGTTATGGTTTATTACAGCAAGACGGCGATATGTTTATCGAAAAGCATTGGGCGACGATTGTTTTGGATGAAGCCCAAGCGATCAAAAACATCAACGCAAAACGAACTAAAATTGCGCATAAACTTCAAGCCGACTTGAAGGTTGTGACGACGGGTACACCCATTGAAAACCACTTAGGCGAGTTATGGAGCCTATTCCGCTTCTTAAACCCTGGTTTACTCGGTACGCAACAGCAGTTTATGGAACACTTTATCACCCCGATTGAGCGTGATAACGATAACGATTCGCGCCAGCATTTGAAGCGTTTGATTCGACCCTTTATTTTACGCCGAACTAAAACCCAAGTATTGGATGAGCTACCCCCTAAAACTGAAATAACCGTAGAAATCCCCTTATCCGAAGGCGAACGTGCGCTGTACGAAGCCGTACGTGTTAGCGCCTTAGAAAATATTGCTAAAGACAAGGGAGAAAAACAACAAGGGGGCAATCATCTTAAAGTGCTAGCCGCCATTACCAAGCTGCGTCTTGCCAGCTGTCACCCTAAATTAGTGATGGAAGACAGCACCTTAACCGGTAGTAAACTCGAATACTTTGGCAATTTAGTTGAAGAACTTTTAGAAAATAACCATAAAGCACTGGTGTTTAGCCAGTTTGTAAAATACCTCGCCATCATCCGTGAATACCTTGATGCAAAGGGCATATCGTATCAATACCTTGATGGCAGCACGCCCGTAGCACAGCGCAAAACCCGCGTAGATGAATTCCAAGACGGCAAAGGCGACCTATTCTTAATCAGCTTAAAAGCCGGCGGTTCAGGCTTAAACCTAACTGCTGCCGATTACGTTATCCACATGGACCCTTGGTGGAACCCTGCGGTCGAAAACCAAGCCTCTGACCGTGCACACCGTATCGGACAAACTCGCCCAGTAACCATTTACCGACTGGTGGCTGAAAACACCATTGAGCAAAAGATAGTAAAGCTACACCAACACAAAAGAGAGCTGGCTGATAGTTTACTGGAAGGCTCTGATATGAGTGGCTCAATGAAAGCAGCCGACATGCTAGAAATGATGCGCGAAGTTTAGCGAGCTTACCCTTTGGTTTTTTAAATGGATAACTCGATTATTAGAACGAACGAGTGAGTCGTTAGCGAGCTTACCCTTTGAGTGCTTTCAAATGAATAACACGGTTTTAGAACAGGTAAACATTCAAGTTCCAACGGATATTCTGACCAACATATCGTCAATTACTAACCGCCGATTCATATCGTTAATACTTATGGGTTAATTAGAGTTAACATTAACGAACATCATTGATTGCATAAGCATTCAATTTCATACCTTTTAAATTATCAAATAGAGAGTGAGTATTGTCTTTATTAACGATTACAGTAGTAACCACAAGTGAATCATTCAACTTGCTTCGAGAGGATTGGACTGACTTAAACGAACAATCGAGCAAAGGAACTATCTTTAGTTCTTGGGAGTGGCTTTATACATGGTGGAAAACCTATCACAATGATGGTCAACGAAAGTTATATATTTTAACGTGTTATGACCAAGATAAAAATTTAATCGGTATTGCGCCCTTTCAAATTTTAAATAACCCGAAACGCTATTTCCCTTGTAGCCGACAACTATTATTCTTAGGCTCTGGTGAAACTGATGGCAGTATGATTTTTGGTGAATATATGGATCTCATCATAAAAGTAAACCATGAAGAAGATGTTATCGACTTATTCTCTAATTTCTTACTTAAAAATAAATCTCTCTGGGATGGGATAAAGTTCCAAATACTACTTGAAGCATCACACGTGGCTTCACTATTTCAAAATAAAAATGAAATAGAAAGACAGATTACACCTTATGGCGTTCGTAGTGTTATTGACCTTCCTGACAGTTATAAAGACTATTTAATGAGCTTACGCAAAAAAATGCGGAGTAATATTACTAGGGTTAGGAAACGGCTCGAAAATGAACAACAGTTCACTATTGAAAAGTGCGATAGTTTAGATGAAGTTCATGCTTCACTCAATATTTTAGCTGATTTGAATAGAGAACGTAGGGATGCGATACAACAATCTAGTATGTTTAAATACAAGCGATTTAATCAATTTCACCACTCACTGGCCGATTACTTACAGCCACAGAATAAGCTTCGCTTCAATATACTTCGTTTTAACAATGAACCTGTTGCTGCTTTGTACTCTTTTGTAGATAAAGGAATGAATCATTTCTATCAAACAGGGTTTAAAGTGGAGTATGGTCAGCGCTATTCATTAATTTCGACAATGCTTACTCAAGAGATTTCTGCCAGCATTGAAAACAAGGGGATAAGCCAAGTTAACTTTATGTTTTCAGATGATGATACTTCTTACAAGGTGCGCTTTTCCTCACGCACTGAAACACTCTATAATATAGCCTATGAAAAAAATGATTTAAAATCGAAACTAAAGCTTTTTATTCATCAGAGAATTAAGTCAATGATAAAAAAAATAAAAACATTGAAGAAGAAGTAGTTATTCGTCTACAAAAGAAAAGGCAGTCCTACTAGGCTTGTCCATTCGAGACATGCCTGTATCGCTATTATGATCAACTTGTAAGTCAGAAACATAAGATGCTGTTCTTTTCCCTGTTTTGAGTAATTTAAGCTTGCTCAAAACGTGATAGCTAAAGTCTTTCACTATCGGTATCAGACCATCTGTCTTCACAGAACGGTTTTTAATTCCAACCTTTTTTAATAAATAATGATTTGCACCATGAACACCGTTTAACCGACGACTTTCTTTTGATCTATAACTTGTCGTCAACGATATATTAAAATCCTTATTTTCAACTCGGTGTGGTGAGTGTTGAGGCCAGCTTACAACCTCACCTGGTTTTAGCTCATAGCATTGCGCGTACTCATCAAACCACTTTTTATAAGGCAAACTTTCATGCCGTTCTTCACCTATAATTTCTTCAACGTATTGTTGCGGGGTAAACCGGTCATCACAAGCAGGGTAAACCCAAACCTTTTTAGTACCTTTCAAATGCCACAACATATTGGGATCAGGGTCTAAATGATAATAAACTTGAATATCAGGTGACGAAATTAATAAAGCATTAAAACCTGGCTTAGCTTTAGTTATGGCGGAACATTTTTCATCAATCTGATGGTACATCTTACGAATTAAATCACCATATTCTTTTTTATATTGGTCAATATTAATTGCATTGATCCAGATACGGCCTTTTTTTAAGGCTTCTAAAATCTCTTTTCCTGATCTCTCAGCTATATGAACGGTAGTCCATTCGCTATGGTCTTCTGGATTAAAGCCCATTGTATAACATTGTAACCACTTTCTAGGATAGTTATCGAGCAGGTCTATAATTGCTTCATCACTGAAAAGTTCTGATTCGTGATAATTATGTTTTAGTAGTGTAATTTCACGGCTAAAACTTTCATATTCATCATCATTCCAGCTAAAACCAATTTGATTTAAAGAGTTCATTTAACGTAATCTTTTTTGAAAATTATTCATCACATAATACCACTTTATAGTCGATTTGAAAAACCTCTAAAATTGCTCTTTCATCGGTAAGCCCATACTCATGCTTCTAAATGAGAACTTGGTATCAATAGCCAAATTTTTTAACAAATCACTATCGCTTTAACCTAAGTGCATTCATAACTACCACCAATGAGCTCATCGACATCCCAATTGCCGCCATCCAAGGTGTTACCCAGCCCAGTGCTGCCATTGGTATTGCGGCGATGTTATAAACAATTGCCCAGCCAAAATTTTGCCTAATAATATTTTTCATACGCCGTGACAGCCCAATAGATGAAGGTAGTAGCGATAAATTCTCCGAGAGTAAAATCATATCGGCACTCGCTTGGGCGAGTTGCGAACCTGAACCCATCGCGATTGATACGTCTGCGCCTGCAAGTACGGGGGCATCATTAACGCCGTCGCCAATCATGGCAACCACTTCACCTTTGGCTTGTAGTTTTTGCAGGTAGCCTAATTTATCAGCAGGTAATAACTGTGATTTTGCTTGCTCAATACCTAACACTGTAGCAACACTGGTTACTGAGTTAGCGTTATCACCGCTTAGCAAGGTGACTTTTAAGCCCTGTTTTTGTAACTGTTGAACGGTTTTCTTGGCCTCGCCGCGAACCTCATCACGTAGAGTAAACCTTGCTAATAAACCTTTTCTTGAGCCTAAATAAATGATGGTCGTGATGCCATGTTCGTCATTTTCACACTGAACCTTATTTGAGCTTTCTTTATTGTTAACCTTCAATTCTGTTACAAACTCATCATTGCCTAATCTAAAGGTTTCCCCTTGAAAGACTCCCTCAACACCTCGCCCTGATTGTGTTTTTAGTTGTTGAACGTTAGCCGGTGAGTCCGAAATTTTTGATAAAGCCTGCGCTAAAGGATGTTCCGATGACGTTTCAAGCCCTGCCGCTAGTGATTGACACTCCTCTAATGTGAGGCCTCCTATAAGCTCAGTATCAGTCACTTTTAGCCGCCCATGAGTAAGCGTACCTGTTTTATCAAAAATAACATGTGTAACCTTGGCGAGTGTTTCCAAAGCATGTCCACGCGTTGTTAACACACCCTTCTCGGTTAAGTTTCCTGTCGCAGCCGTTAGTGCCGCGGGTGTGGCTAAAGATAGCGCACAAGGACAAGTTATAACTAATACCGATAACGCAATCCAAAATGCTTGCGCAGGTTCATGAAACCACCAATAAGTAAATACCGCTAAAGCGATCAATAATAATAACAATACAAACCACCCTGCACTTCGGTCAGCAAATTTAGCCAAATTGGGTTTTTCAGTTTGAGCGCGATCAAGCAGGCGAATGATGGATGATAGCTGGGTACTATCCCCTAGCTTTTCAACTTTCAGGGTTAGTGGGCTTTCAATATTAACCGTGCCTGCGATTAGCTTATCGTTTTGTTTTTTGCTCAACGGCAAGCTCTCCCCTGTTAACAGTGATTCATTAACGCTACTAGCGCCTTCAATAACGCCGCCATCTGCGGGGATAATTTCACCTGGCTTGATCAGTACCTTATCGCCTAATGCCAGTTCATTCGCGGCTACAACAGTTTGTACGATCTGGCCATCTTGTTTTTTATCTAAACGCGTTGCGGTGGCAGGTAATAATCTCACCAAAGCATCTGCCACTTGCCCTGCTTTATGCCGCGCGCCCATTTCAAGAAATCGTCCGAGTAATAAAAAGAAGGTAAACATCACCACAGAGTCAAAATATACCTCACCAGTATTCGTCAGCGTTGCCCAGACGCTAGCAAGATAAGCACTACCTACCGCCAACGAAACAGGAACATCCATACCAAAAACACCTCGTTTCAAATCACGAAATGCAGATTTAAAAAAGATACTGGCCGAATAAAGAACCACAGGAGTCGTTACAACTAAGCTTATCCAACGCAAGAAATGCAACATCGACTCGGACATATCAGAGCCTTCACCAATGTAGATGGCAATCGCAGGCATCATCACCTGCATCATACCAATACCCGCCACCGCAATACGCCGCAGGGCGGCTGATTTTTCTTGTTTATGCAGGGTTTCTAAACGGGCGGGGTCAAACGGATGTGCGTTATAGCCCGTATCTGCAATCGCTTTTAGTACATCGCTAAGCCTAATTTTATCATTATCCCACTTCAAGCTTGCGCGGTGGGTAGAATAATTAACACGAAAATCAACCACACCTTTTAATGATTTTACGTTACGTTCATTCAACCAAACACAGGCAGCACAGACAATACCTTCTAAAATTAAGGATGCTTCACGAATAGAGGCAGCGTTATCATTATTATCAAATGTAACAAAGCTTTGTTGCAAGGCATCACTATCGTATACCTGCAGTTCCGCAGGGATTAGATCACTGGGTTTTTTTGATTTTTCGGTACGGTGTTTATAAAAATCAGTCAGATTATTATCGACGATTGTTTGTGCAACCGCTTGGCAACCAGTGCAACACATAGGCTGATTTTTTTTATCAATCTCAACGCTATAAGCAGCGCCATTGGGAACAGGCAAACCACAATGAAAGCAATCTTGACTCATGCTTGACTTAGCATTTCAATGAAATTATCGGTCGTCTAACTCAGGTGCACCTTCAAGACATTCTGGAGTTATTACCTTGCCATCTTTGAGTGTTGAAATTTCGGTTTGACCTCTTATTTCATGTTCTTCATTGCCTTTTGTAAGCAATACTTTCATATCCCAGCAACCTGCTAACGGTAGCGTTATAGAGGCCGAATAACGTCCATTAGCAGATTCTTTAAAGCTGACTAAAGTGTCTTTTTTCATATCCGATGCACGTCTGAAATCAGTCGTTAGGGTGGCGCCTTTAATCGCTACGCCATCTTTATCTCTAGCGGTAAATGTGAATATTGCTGGCTGATTCACCATCGGCGGTGGGTTCACCCATTTTCCTGTGATTTTCCAGCCACGTTTTCTTTGAATGTTTAGTTCATCCACATATTCATCAAACTGCTTTTCTTCATCCTGATTATTATTTGAAACCGCACCCGTAAATTGTGAGCTAATATTGCCGCTAATCTCATCACTTTTGGCTTTAGGTAACAATATCTTTGCCAATGAATGATTCAAACCACTGGTTGCTGATGAAATAATAAAACTATCAACAGTCGCAATGGAAAGAAAAAACACAATAATTAAAGCAGGTATCCAGTGAACGCCTTTTTTAAGTTCCCCTTCTAGTTCACGGCGTTCTTCATGGACCCCTGTAATAATACCGAGGCCGTAAGGAATCATCATATAAAAAGCGAAATGAATCGCGAATACGTCAATCCCTGCCCAGTGAATAACGGCCAATGGCACATACACTAAAAGCATGCAAGCAGCGGTTGCCAATGCTGACATTTTCCCGCCCAAACGAATAAGCTTAAAGAAAACAAAAAATAAGAAAAAGGCCAGTAAAGAGCCTAGCCCTAACGTGGTAACTAACGGATAATTATTCATAATTTGAAACTTACCTTATGGCGTTATAAATTGCGAGTCTATAATAATTTTTTTCTTCACTTCACCTGTTTTTGGGGTGAGTATAAATTGAAATTTAGTACTTTTTGAAGCCCCACTAATAGGCATCTTTCTGATTTTGATCAGTAAACGTTGTTTTTCATCAGGCCTTAAAGAGACATCTTTAATGGCTCCCATATCAAGTTCTGCCCCATCCAAACCTTGTAATGATAAATCAAAACTGGAATTAAACATTGATTTATTATCTACCTTAAGCTCATATTTATTCATAATTCTACCGTCACTCAAGGTCACATAAAGTGGGCTACGAATTTGGCGTGCAGTGCCTTCTATAATCTTATGGCCACTCATACTCCACATTAGGAAACCGATAGCCCCTAAAGTTGCCAGCCCATAACCGTAGGTTCTTAGTTTAAAGAAATGCGTCTTACCATGTTCAAGACCATTCTCAGACTCATAACGAATTAAGCCTCTATCCCAACCGCGAGCATCCATAATAGTATCGCAGGCATCGACACATAGCCCGCACTGAATACAGGCGTATTGCATACCATCACGAATATCAATTCCTACTGGGCAAACCTGAACACAAAGCCCACAATCGACACAATCACCGATCCCTGCATCTTTACGTGCCTCAAGCGTTTTTAAGGCTTTTACGGGTTTAGCGCGACCTTGTTTGCCTTCACCACGCTCAGGGTCATAGCTTGGAACCAACGTATCTTTATCAATCATGACACTTTGGAAACGTGCGTAAGGGCAGACATGCTGACAAACATTTTCACGCATCAAACCTGCCGCAATATAGGTTGTTGCCATTAAGCCTAGCGCTGTGCCATAAGCCACAAAGGGAGCGTTTCCTGTAAAAAAATCTACTGTTAATCTCGGTGCATAACCCCAATATAAAACAAATGTTAAGCCTGTCCACAATGCTAATAGCAACCATAAAAAGTGGGTTAAGCCTTTTTTAGTTATCTTTTCTTTATTCCACGGCTGTTTATCTAAGCGCACCCGTTTCACGCGATCACCCTGAATGAATTTTTCTATTTCACGAAAGGCATCCGTCCATAATGTTTGAAAACAAAAATAACCACAAAAGGCACGCCCGACCAAGGCTGTTGAAAAAAATAAAACAACCGCTGCCAAAAATAATAAAGCAGCTAGCCAAAATATATCTTGGGCATAAACGGTTAACCCAAAAATATAAAACTTACGAGCGGCCATATCGAATAAAACAGCTTGATTCTCGCCTATGGGGCGACTCCATGGAATCCATGGCAAAATAAAGAAAACCGCATAACCGAGATACAAGACGAGAGATTTAAAGCTGCGAAATCGGCCTTTGATGGTACGAGGATGTATATTGACAGATTCTGCGACAACAGGGATGGGGAAGTCACTCATTGATCAACTCCGATTCGAAAGGGCTGTATCATACTTTGTGGCAGCAAAAATAAACATGCTAAAAATCAATTTTTAGCGGGTTAAAGCCACTAAAACTACCGACGTGCCAATTCTCTCGCTATTCGGTTACGCAATTTATGCGGCACACTCTGATTCATCATTAAAGCAAAGGATTCCAGTTGACCTTTATGCTCAATATAGCCTGCTAAGGTACTGACTTTGTTTAAGGTTCCAGACTTTGCAAAAACATGTTTTTCAATCTCTGGTAGCAAGTGTTTCCACTGCTTAAAATCATTTAACAAATCAATCAACTGTTGTGGAGAAAGGCGATTCGCGCGTGATAGCCCAGCACCATCTTTTATAGTGAAGTTCTTCCAAGAAAAATGCTGACGAAGCTGATCTGTATAATAGCGTGCTACATCATTGGCATTTGCAGGCTGTTGATAAGCCTCAGCACTCATTTTTAAAGCCAACTGATTGGCAATAAAATTAGTCGAGTATTTAAGCATGGGCCGAATCATTTCACCGACTGTTTTACTATTTTTATGGGTATAAAATGGAGGTTGATTCGGTGCTTTTCCAGCCACTATTTCTGCATTTTCAATATGCATAATGGCACGAAATATTTCACCAAAGTATTGCTCAGCATCACGCGGGTTTCTACCTGTATTAACCCGTAACTTTCCACGCTTAAAATGTTTAGCCATTTTCAGTGCATAGTTAGTTAATGGCGTTTGTGCTTCTGCAGAGATGATTTTACCGCGTTTATTTTTTAAATAAACCGTATTAAAATTTGCTGATAAGGCAGATGGCACAGCATCATAGGGGTTATTGGTTTTACCTGTGCCTGGCATGACTAAATGAGGTGCAAAAAATGAATTATCTAAAACTAAAGTATCGACCTGATTAATACCACGCTGTTTTAATTGATAGGCAATATTTTGAATTTCTTCAGAGACAAGAAAGGGATCGCCGCTACCTTTTATGGTCAAAGTACGTGTTTGTGGTGACCAGTAAAAATTAGTCTGAAAGCGGTGATTCTCGCCCCAACGGGTTAATGCCAACCATGCAGTGACTAATTTAGTTGTCGATGCAGGAATAAAAGGCTGATCTGCACGCCGAGATATTCTTGCCACACCCTGCTGATTCACCACAAGCAAGCCAGCATTGTGTAATTGAGAGAAACGTTGTAAGCCGCTCTTTGATTTCGCTTGAACAACAAATGGCAGTAGCATCAACGCCACTAAGGTAAGAGATATTATTTTTTTCATAGCCCAGTCTTATTATTTTATAGTGAGACCTTTACATGCGTCGGTGGCGAAAGAAAAATTGGATGAAATTTCACTGATTGAGGCGGAAAATGAAGCTAATAACACGTTATTAGCAAGTTTTTCAACGAAAAGCAGTGGGATTTCAGCCATTTTTACTCGTCATCCGATTCGTGCAAAGGTCTCATCGCACCGCTACTTTATTTTAAAACGCCATCAAAATAAAGAAAAACAGTCGTTTAGATAGAATTTTTATCAAAGTTTTTTAAGATAGTTTAAGCCACCTAATTGCTTCATCTGTTTTAAAACCCAACGTTGTTTTTTTATTAAACGAGCATCAGGCTGATTAACATTAGAAATAGCAGGACGAGGTAATACCGATGCTAACATAGCAGACTGTTGTTTATTTAGTTTATCAGGTGACTGATGATAAAACGCACGACTGGCAGCGGATGCACCAAAAATTCCATTACCGAACTGCGCAATATTGAGATACACTTCTAAAATACGTTTCTTAGGCCAAGTTAATTCAATCGCCACAGCCAATATCGCTTCAATCGCTTTTCGGGTATAGCTACGGCCATTCCACAAAAATAAATTTTTGGCGACTTGCTGGGTTATAGTACTCGCACCTCGTGGTGTCGCCTTACCTTTGTGTTGCCGTTTTTCAGCAAAGGCTTTTTTTAACTCAACCGTATCTAGCCCCCAGTGATGAGGAAAACGCTGATCTTCTGCCGCCATCACCGCTATTGCCAGCTGCGGAGAAAGATCATCCCAAGGTGCCCATTGATAGTGAGTTTCATTTTCTGACTGCAGTATGAAGGATGAGCTAGGAACAGGCAGCCAACGCAGGACGAATAAGACCAAAAATAAAAATACAACGGCTAAAACAACAGCTTGTGTAATAAACTTAACGATTGGTTTTAACAATGCTAAAAACTTATTCTGTGTTGTATGTTTATGAGTTATCAAAGCCTTAATCTTTAGCAGTCTAATTTCTTTGCTGATCTAAAAACCCTATAATAAAACAAATGCAAATTAATATTCACTCTAAAATAGAACAAATTCCCGCAAAAGATTGGAACCAGCTAATAAAAGATAATAACCCCTTTCTACGTCATGAGTTCTTAGCGGCTTTAGAAAACCACGGCTGCGTAAGTGATGAGTTTGGTTGGCGGCCATGTCATATTAGTATCCGCCAAGATGGTAAACTGATTGGTGCTATGCCACTTTATAGCAAAACCAACTCTTATGGCGAATTTGTATTTGACCATGCTTGGGCAGATGCTTACCAACGCAATGAAATCCCTTATTTTCCTAAACTTGTTTCAAGTATTCCTTACACGCCTGCCAGCGGACAACGGCTTTTATGTAATAACGAGGATCAAGCACTGGTGTTCCCTTTATTATTAAAAACGGTACAACAGTTCGCACAACAACAAAATTACAGTAGTTTCCATTGTCTTTTCCCACTTAAAGTAGAACAGCAGTGGATGGAATCCAATAATGAACTTAAGTTATTAACACGCCATGATTGTCAGTTTCATTGGAATAATAAAGACTATACTGATTTTGATGCGTTTTTAGCCAAGCTGGATAAAAAGAAACGCAAAAATATTCGTCAAGAAAGAAAGAGAGTTGAACAACAAAATATTACATTACGTCAATTAAATGGGCATACCGCCACTGATAAGGATTGGCAAGACTTCGCACGATTTTATCAACAAACTTTTGCAGAAAAACATGGCCATGCCACCCTAAATGAAGGCTTCTTTAAAGAAGTTGCGACCAAACTACCTGATCAAGTATTGCTTATTTTAGCAGATAACGAGCATGGGAAATGTATTGCAGGTTCGCTCATGTTTCATAGTGAGACCACCCTTTACGGTCGCCATTGGGGTTGTGTTGAGCAAGTTGATAAGTTGCACTTTGAAGCTTGCTATTATCAAGGTATTGAATTTTGTATTAACAATGAATTACAGGTGTTTGAACCCGGTGCACAAGGTGAGCATAAAATCGCCCGTGGTTTTATCCCAACCCTGACTCAATCCAGCCACTGGTTAAATAATTCGCCTTTCCTTGATTCAATTCAGCAGTTTACTCAACATGAAAAACAAGGCGTTGCGCATTATATGCAATCCCTTAAATCACCTTATAAGGACTGTTAAAATGCAAACACAAAAACCCTATTCGGCTTCATGTGATCAAAACCGTGAGCCCATATTTAACGTAATCCAACCGTTACTCGAAAATAAAACAAACGTCTTAGAAATTGGCAGTGGCACCGGCCAACATGCAGTTTATTTCGCACAAAAAATGCCACACCTTATCTGGCAAAGCAGCGATCAAATCGGCTACCATAAAGGCATCAACCTCTGGTTAAATGATGCGAGCTTAGATAACACACCACCACCCATCCCGCTTGATGTTAGTAATAATCAGTGGCCAGAGCACCACTTTGATGTGATTTTTTCAGCCAATGCCGTGCACATAATGTCATGGCAGAATGTTATCGACTTTATAGAAAGTGCGCCCAAGTTATTACACCAGAACGGCTTATTTATTCTCTATGGCCCTTTCAACTACGCAGGAAAATATACCAGTGACAGTAATCAGCAGTTTGATCAATGGTTAAAACAACAAAACCCGCAAAGTGCAATCCGTGACTTTGAAGCCGTTAATGAGCTAGCTGAACAACAAGGTTTAAAGCTTTTAAATGATTATCCAATGCCTGCCAATAACCGAATTTTGTGTTGGCAGAAAATATAATTATCCATGCAGCCTAATCAATTTAAACATCGTATCGTAAGAGATTTAGCTTGGGTGATTGCCAGCCCGCCACTATTATCAGGAATAAAAAACAACACTCTGTGGTTAGACCATTCATTTTGTTTAAAAGAATACGCTGACTGCCTGTCGGCTTTGATAAAACTTGATACAGACCCACAGCCCCTTATCTTACAGATCGAACAACTTAAATCAAAAAGGCTGGGTTATCGTTTTGAATCATTTATAAACTTTTGGCTAAAAATATCACCAAACTATGTACCATTAGCGCACAATATCCAGTTGATTGAAAACAAACAGACCTTAGGGGAAGTTGACTTTATTATTCAAAATAGTGCGACTAAAGAGATTATTCATCTCGAAGTAGCCGTGAAATTTTACTTAGGCACAACGCCTTTTGAAAATGACTTTCGTTGGTTTGGAACAAATACCAACGATCAACTCGGCAAAAAACAACAGCACTTGATTGAGCATCAAACTCAATTAATCCGTAAATATCCAACACTCATTAAATATAAAATTGACCAACGATATTGCCTCGTTAAGGGCCGCTTATTTTACCCTTTTGATACTAAAACTCCAGATACTCCGCCCAATAGTGCTACCCAAAACCACCTTAAAGGATTTTGGCTAAAACAAAACAACTCAAATCAAAATAAATTAAAAAATAAACAGCTACTCTACCCTTTAATAAAACATGAGTGGTTATCTAGCTTACAAGCAGCAGAGTTAAAAGATAAAGTATCCTTAACGCCGTTACAAAAGCTCGACCGAGCGCAGTGCTGCATTTCTATTAATGATAATAACGAGGAAGATGAACGTATTTTTATCTTACCCGAGTCTTTCGAATTCCCTGATTACCAAGCACAAAAAAAAGCGCCGCAATGACGCTTTTTTTTGATAATCTGAGACCTTTTCACGACCCGGATGACGAGTAAAAATGGCTGAAATTCCACTGATTTTCGTTGAAAAACTTGCTAATAACTCGTTATTAGCTTCATTTTCCGCCTCAATCAATGAAATTTCACCCGATTTTTCTTTCGCCACCGAGTCGTGCAAAGGTCTCAATCTATTTTCACACAATCTTGTGCAAAGTTTATTTTCCTTTCAGAATTTTAAGAAGTTCTTCAAGTTCAGTAATAAGTTGGCGTGATAGTTGATTCGCTTGAGTACTATCCACAACCGCCTCTTCACCTGAAAGTTTTTGACGAGCACCATTAATCGTATAGCCCTGTTCATGTAATAAACTACGGATTTGGCGAATTAAAACAACGTCTTGGCGTTGGTAGTAACGACGGTTTCCACGACGTTTCATAGGCTTTAAATTAGGAAACTCTTGCTCCCAGTAACGCAATACATGCGCCTTTACACCACAAAGATCGCTCACCTCACCGATAGTAAAATAACGCTTACTCGGTATTGCCGGCAGTTCTTTATTGTTAGACAGTTCCAGCATATTTTTCTACTCTCTGTTTAAGTTTTTGACCAGGTCGAAATGTAACGACTCGACGCGCGCTAACAGGAATTGTTTCACCCGATTTTGGGTTTCTTCCGGGGCGTGCTGCTTTATCGCGTAACATAAAGTTACCAAAACCAGAAAGCTTAATATTCTGACCTTCTTCCAAAGCTGTACGGATTTCCTCAAAAAACATTTCCACGAGTTCTTTTGCTTCACGCTTATTTAAACCGAGTTCATCAAACAGATGCTCGACCATGCCTGCCTTGGTTAGTGTCATCGAGTGACTCTCCTTTTTCAGCTAATTCCGGGTTTGCCGACTAAGACGTTAATCAATAAAAATGGGGGCTGATTAATGTTTAGTATTACTGTTAAAACTCACCTTAAAACAGCACCAACTTCTTGCTTTAAAGCACTAACAATCTTCTCTATAGAAGTGCTTATTTCTTGCTCTTCTAGAGTGCGCGAAAAGTCTTGAAAAATCAAGCCCAATGCTAGACTTTTTTGACCTGATTCGACATTTTCTCCTTCGTAGACATCAAAAACAAAGTTTTCGAGCAGTGCGTCTATTTGGCTATTTTTCAATACCTTATCAATTTGTGCGTAGCTTATTTCTTGATTAACAAGCAGTGCAAGATCTCTACGTACCGAGGGATATGGCGATAGACCAACATAGGCGGGTAACTTCTTTTTTGAAATTAAATCTAAATCTATTTCAAATACAAAAACTGTTTGATCAAGGCTGAGTTTTTTCTCAAGGTTAGGATGTAATGCACCCAAGATTCCCACTTGCTTTCCATTGCAAATGATCGCGGCAGATTGCCCTGGGTGAAGCGCCAAGTGGTCTACTTTTTCAAAGCTAAATTGTTGAGCGCTAGCCTCAGCGAGTATCGCTTCAACATCGCCTTTTAAATCATAAAAATCTACATCACGAGAAGGCTTGCTCCACTGCTCTGAATGTAATGCACCCGTAATCACAGCTGCCATTTTCTTACGCTGCTCTGGCAAACCAGAATCTGATTTTACAAACGTAAGGCCGCTTTCAAACAAACGAACTCGCGACTGTTGGCGTTTTACATTTTTATCCAATGCAGGGATTAAACCCGACCATAAGGTGCTACGCATAATAGATAGCTCTTCTGAAATGGGGTTTGATAGTTTAATCTGTTGTTGGTCTGGCGCAAGCAAGCCTTCAATTTCTGATGGTACAAAACTATAGGTAATCGCTTCTTGATAGCCACGTTCTACCAAAATATTTTGTAGTGTTGACTCCCTGACCTGCTCTTCTGATGGCAATGCAATTAAGGGCTTCATAGGACGCAACACGGCAGGAATATTATCGTAGCCGTATATGCGTGCTATTTCCTCAACCAGATCTTCTGGTGTCGCTAAATCAAATCTAAATATCGGTGGCGACACTTTCCACCCTTCATTACCTTTATCAACAAAATCAGCCTCAAGCTTACATTCTAGCCGTTCAAGAATATCAACTACGCGCGCATCATCTACTTCAATGCCTAAATGACGCTTAATTTGGCTGCGTTTAAAATTAATCGTTGATTGGGTTTGTAACGCCTCATTAGAGATCACATCGGTAATCGGTCCCGCACTCCCACCACAAATACTCAAAATCAAGTGCGTAGCACGCTCCAATGCTTTTACTTGCAAGTCAGGTGACACACCTCGCTCAAAACGGTGTGATGAGTCAGTATGCAACCCATAAGTACGTGCTTTACCCATGATTTTATTGGGCACAAAGAACGCACTTTCCAAATAAATGTTTTTTGTAGAATCACCAACGGAACTAGCTTCACCGCCCATAATTCCGGCTAAAGCGAGCGCCTTATTTTGATCGGCAATGACCATCGTATCACTTCGTAAAGTTGCTTCTTTACCATCCAGCAACGTAAGCTTTTCGCCTTCTTGTGCATTTCTAACCTCAATACCGCCAACAAGCTTATCAAAGTCAAAACCATGCATTGGCTGACCTAATTCAAGCATCACAAAGTTAGTTACATCTACCACGGGGCCAAGGCTACGAATATCAGAACAAGCCAGCTTATCGACCATCCAATCAGGGGTTTGTGCCTGTGTGTTTACATTTTGGATTATGCGACCGACATAGCGTTGACATAAATCATCACAGCTAATTTTTACAGGGAAGTTTGTATCATGAGTAACTTCAGTTTTTTCAATCGGCCATAGCGTTACAGCTGTTTGCATAATCACGCCGAGCTCACGCGCAATACCTGACACAGATAATAAATCAGCACGATTCGGGGTTGAATCTAAATCAAGCACAACATCACTGAAATCATAAATCTCACGTAAATCAGTACCTAATGGCGCATCATCTGGAATAATTAATAAGCCTTCACCAGACTTTTCTGCAATAGCACCACTCAAGCCTAATGTTTCCGCACCGCAAAACATGCCTTGTGATGACTCGCCACGTAGCTTGCTCTTTTTAATTTTGAAGGGCTTGCCTTGTTCATCAGGTAAGTTAGCGCCAATCATTGCCACCGGGACTTTCTGATCTTGTGCAACGCTTGCATTAGTGACGATTTGTATTAATTCATCCGCCCCTACATCGACTTGACAAACGGTTAAACGATCTGCATCGAGGTGTTGCTCAAGTGACTTAATTTGCCCTGTTACCACATGGGTAAATGCCGATGCGACAGAATCTACGCCATCGAGCTCAGTGCCAGACATAATTAATTGATGCTCTATTTCTTCGCTGGTTTTACCGTCTAGGTTTACCCACTCACGTAACCACTTTTCGCTGACTTTCATTATTATTTCCTACCCCGACCCTTATCGAATCTCTGATTAAGCAAACTGCTTTAAGAAGCGCACATCGTTATCAAATAGCTTGCGCAAATCATCTATGCCATAACGTAACATTGCTAAACGATCGATACCAAAACCAAATGCAAAACCTGAATAAACATCAGGGTCTATCCCCACATGACGAAAGACTTCTGGATTCACCATGCCACAGCCCATGACCTCAATCCAACCAGTGTTACCACAGACCTTACAGCCTTTACCTGAACATAAAACACATTGAATATCGGTTTCAGCCGATGGCTCGGTAAAAGGGAAGTAATGCGGACGAAAACGTGTTTTAAAATTATCATCTTCAAAGAAGGCTTTAAAGAAGGCGTCCAGTATTCCTTTTAAGTCTGCAAAGGTAACATCCTTATCCACCATTAAACCTTCTACTTGATGAAACATGGGGCTGTGCGTGACATCAGAGTCACAACGATAAACTCGACCCGGAGCAATAATGCGCAAAGGTGGTTGTTTATTTTCCATGGTACGAATTTGCACGGGAGAAGTATGGGTTCTTAATAAAGTACCATCATCAAAATAGAAGGTATCGTGTGAGGCACGCGATGGATGATGGTCAGGGATATTAAGCGCGGTGAAGTTATGATAATCATCTTCAATTTCAGGGCCTTCTTCAACAGAAAAACCTAACTGCATAAATATCTCTTCGATGCGTTTAGCAGTGCGTGTAACAGGATGCAGATTCCCTGCTTCCATTTTACGACCGGGCAAGGTGATATCAAGACTTTCGCTTTGTAAACGCTGGTTTAAGGCTTCTGCTTCTAATGTTAGCTTACGTGCATCAATCTGCTCGGCAATGGCTTGCTTAACTTTATTGATTTCTTGCCCTGCGCCTTTGCGCTCTTCAGCGGGGAGTTTACCCAATTGCTTTAGCTGACCCGTAATTAAGCCTTTTTTGCCCAAGTAATGCACTCGCACATCATCTAGTTCAGCAAGAGTTGATGTCGCGGTTAATTCTTTTTCGGCTTGTTGTTTCAGTTCTGTTAGTTGATCCACAGAGCTTCTCCATTTATTCAAAAGTTCCTATGACTCTTTCTGCTGAGTCATATGGCAATAAAAAAGCGAGGGAAGGCAAATAGCCTTTCCTCGCTTCGTTTTTACATCTTTTATTACCTAACTAGATACGTTAGGGTTGAACAGTAATTCCGATTAGAGAGCGGCTTTTGCCTTTTCTGCTAACTGTCCAAATGCATCAATATCATGTACTGCTAGATCTGCTAGCATTTTACGATCTACTTCAATACCTGCTTTATTTAAGCCATCCATGAAGCGACTGTACGACATATCAAACATGCGCGCTGCTGCGTTGATACGCACAATCCATAAACGACGGAACTGACGCTTTTTAACACGGCGGTCACGGTAAGCATACTGACCTGCTTTTGTAACAGCCTGTGTTGCTACGCGATAGACTCTGCTACGCGCACCGTAATAACCTTTCGCTTTCTTTAATACTTTTTTGTGCTTTGCACGGGCTGTAACACCACGTTTTACTCTAGCCATTTTCTGTAATCCTCTATTCTTTTATTTGCAGTAATATATGCAGTGTTAATGCTTAAACGTACGGTAACATTCTACGAACCATTGGCGTATCGACTTTCTCGACAACATCGCCAGCGCGTAGGTGACGCTTACGTTTACTGCTTTTCTTGGTGAGGATGTGGCGCAGATGTGACTGCTTACACTTGAACGTGCCATTAGCACGCTTGCGGAAACGCTTTGCAGCACCGCGGTTAGTTTTCATCTTAGGCATCTTTTTTCTCCATTTATATCATCTTAGTTTAGCTTCGATGATGGGTTATCAAACATTTCACAAGAGTGCCTCTCCTTAATGAAATTTAGTGAGCTTACCCTTTCAGTTTCTTAAAAGGGATAACTCAATTATGTCGCCGTCTTTTTGGCGACGTCTCTGAGTTATATTCAAGTTTTATAAAAGGGCATGCATGCTAACACAGTTAATCTTACTGCGCTAAAATACTTTAAATCCTAGTCTGCTTTTTCCTCAGACTCATCTTCTTCTTTCTTAACCGGTGCTGCAACGCCCTTCTCTCGCTTAACGGGACCTAGCACCATAATCATTTGGCGGCCTTCCATTTTAGGAAATTGCTCCACCAAACCGTATTCTAATAAGTCTTTTTCCACACGTTTAAGCATTTCCATGCCTAATTCCCTGTGCGCCATTTCACGACCTCTAAAACGAATCGTGACTTTGGTCTTATCGCCATTTTCTAAGAACTGAATTAATTTGTTCAGTTTGATATTGTAATCGCCAATATCGGTACCCGGTCGCATTTTAATTTCTTTGACCTGTGTTTTCTTTTGCTTCTTTTTATTCGCGCCTTTTTGCTTGCTTTGTGAGAACTTAAACTTACCGTAATCCATGATGCGACAAACAGGTGGCTGGGCATTCGGTACTATTTCTACCAAGTCCAAGGAATCTTCTGAAGCCATACTCATGGCTTCATCCATTGATTTTACACCAACATTTTCGCCATCCTTATCAATGAGTCTAACCTCGGTTACGGTTATTTGTTCATTAATCCGGTTTTTCTTTGGTTTAGCGATATTTAAATCCTCTATTATTAAATTTACTGCGATACATCATTCGATACAACGTTTCAGCTCTAACACCTAACTTATTGTACCAGTGCGCGTATGCACTTCATAATTGATACGTTCAATTAACGCATCAACCATTAGCGTGCCAAGGTCTTCACCTTCGCGAGTGCGTACTGCAACGGAGTCATTTTCAACTTCACGATCACCTACGACCAATAAATAGGGAATACGCTGCAAAGTATGCTCGCGGATTTTAAAACCTATCTTCTCATTACGCAAGTCCGATACGACGCGAATACCGCTTTTTTTCAGTCTTTCTTCCACATTTTTGACAAAATCAGACTGTTTATCCGTTATATTCATAATAACGGCTTGCTCGGGGGATAACCAAAGCGGGAACCGACCCTCATGATGCTCAATCAAAATTCCGATAAATCGCTCAAATGAACCTAAAATTGCACGATGCAACATCACCGGTGTTTTACGCGATCCATCCTCCGCGACATACTCCGCATCAAGCCGCTCAGGCATGGAGAAATCGACCTGAATTGTGCCTAATTGCCAAACACGACCGATACAGTCTTTAAACGAAAACTCAATCTTTGGCCCATAAAAAGCACCCTCACCCGGTAGCTCTTCCCACTCTAATTTCTGCGCATCCAAGGCATCAGCCAAGGCTTTTTCTGCTTTATCCCAATCCTCTTCTTTACCCACTCTATTTTCTGGCCGCGTTGATAAACGATAAATCACATCATCAAAACCAAAGTCTTTATAAACTGCATGCAAGAAATCGATAAAATCAGCCACTTCTGATTGGATTTGATCTTCAGTACAAAAAATATGCCCATCATCTTGCACAAAACCACGCACCCGCATTAAGCCATGTAACGCGCCCGACATTTCGTTTCTGTGACATGAACCAAACTCAGCGATGCGTAGCGGTAAATCACGGTAGCTTTTTAAACCTTGGTTAAACACTTGTACGTGACAAGGACAATTCATTGGCTTTAGCGCAAACTGGCGACCGTCGGATTCGAGCGAAAACATATCTTCAGAATATTTAGCCGCGTGACCAGAGCGCTCCCATAAGGAGAAATCAACCAGTTCTGGCGTGTTAATCTCTTTATAATTACGCAAACGTTGTTGCTCACGCATGTATTGCTCAATTGTCTGGTAAATCGTCCAGCCTTTATCGTGCCAAAATATTTGGCCGGGTGCTTCATCCTGAATATGAAATAAATCTAACTTACGCGCAATTTTACGGTGATCACGTTTTTCCGCTTCTTCAATACGACGGATATACGCTTTCAGTGCTTTTTTATTTTCCCATGCCGTACCGTAGATACGTTGTAGCATTTCGTTATTTGAATCGCCACGCCAGTAAGCACCCGCTAGTTTAGTCAGCTTAACTGCAGGAATCTTACCCGTGCTCGGTACATGAGGGCCGCGACAAAGATCAATAAACTCGCCTTGTTTGTACAAAGACAAATCCTCATCAGAAGGAATGCTTTCAATAATTTCAGCCTTGTAGGCTTCGCCCATATTTTTAAAAAACGTAACCGCATCATCACGAGACATTACGCTACGTTCCAGAGGAATATCCTGTTTGATAATTTCGTGCATACGCTTTTCAATCGCCTCAACATCTTCAGGCGTAAACGCGCGCTCATAAGCAAAGTCGTAAAAGAAGCCGTCTTCAATCACCGGGCCAATCGTCACCTGTGCCTCAGGGAATAACTGCTTAACCGCTTGCGCCATTAAATGCGCCGAAGAATGACGAATAATCTCAACGCCCTCAGGGCTATTAGTCGTGATAATACTGAGCTCAATATCATCCTCAATCAAATGAGAAGCATCGTATTGTTTACCGTCAATCGTGCCCGCCAGCGTTGCCTTAGCAAGACCCGGACCAATATCATTGGCAACATCAAGGATAGAAACAGATTGATCGAATGATCGTTGAGAGCCGTCAGGCAGAGTAATAGTTGGCATTGTAATCCCTTTTCAGTGGTGATCCATACTAAAGACCACTTGATTTATACAGCCTTAATGGCTGTTTTCAAGTATAAGTGTAGCTTTCTAAAAACAACGTGTGGTTGTAAAAAATGGTAGGCACGCTCGGACTCGAACCGAGGACTTCCACCATGTCATGGTGGCACTCTAACCAACTGAGTTACGCGCCTTTATCAGTAAGATAAAACTAAAAATGCACCGTAAACGATGCATTTAAAATAGGTTGGAAATACTAACCTTAATTTTCAATTTTAACAAGGGAGTTTAATTTTATTCTACCTGCTTTCTAATCCCTAAGTAGATTCTTTTATCCTCTATCGTCTTTTTCCTATTGGCGTAATTTCCTTTCGATGGGATTTTTGCGCTCTCCCTTGGTTCAACACCTGCTTGCTCCGCTACTTTCTCTCGCCTATTCCCACTGCTGCCCGCTGAATGCTGGCTCTTAGGGTTATTTTCAGACTTACTTACTTTCTTACTTTTTACTGGGCTTGCGGAGTTCAACTTGACACCTGAAGGCTGTTTGCTACCTTTTTTAAGTAGATTTTTATCTTTTTTAACAGCTGGTGGCACATAACCATTCACAACATCTTTTTCAGAACGAATTTTCTTTTCGTCATCTATAGAAGGGCAAGGTTTATCATTATAAAAAACCTTTCCTGCCTGGCTGGTACATTTAAATATTTCAGCACTAACGGGCACTACTTGCACGCTTTGCACAAGAACCGCTACCATTAAAGCTGGCCTAACTAACACATTATTTTGCAATTTTATACCCATAGCGCTCTCTATTCCTTTGGACTATTCCAGTAAATTGACTCTAAACGACAAGCATCATACTCCGAAACTTGCCCTACTGCCTTACCAACTCGAACATCAATGCCATGCTTACAAGTTTCACTAATTACATTACCTGCATCATCTTTCTCTTGCTCTGATGTCATTTCATTAAAGACTATTTGAGGTTTACCTGCAATCTCTCCTTTGATAACAACTTTTGATATATCAGCGTCGGTGATAGCTGGATCACTCTCTGTTTTATTAGGGTCTTCTATCAAGTCTAACGCTGGTTTACCTGTCAAAATATTTATGGCATAAAAGCGTCCTTCTGTCGTTGGTGCAGCACAGGGGTTAACATTTTCTGTCACTACAGCAGGTGTTAGGGTTGTAAATGCAATCATGCCATTAAAGGTAATCGATGGAGCCATCACCTTTTCGCCATCATTAGGAAGGCCTAAAGTCCACCCTTTTGATCGAGTATCAAAATAAGCTTGTGTAACCGCACCATCCTCAGCAATCGTCACTGTTGCAAGATCAGTAACCGTTACTGCACTGTAGTCCTCTGGCAGGGGAACAAAAGGAGACGTATCTTTAATAACAAAGAATTTATCATTAATGGTTTTATCATTGGGGTGCGCTCTAAAACCGCTACCAATGGACACCATATAACTTGTTTTACCATTAGATGCCAATGAAGCAACATCTGGCTCAGTATAAAACTTTCGTGATTCTGCATCAGAACTGGCTAAATCCGCAAATTTAGTTAATACCGACTTATCATCTCCTGTTTTCTTCAAGGCCTCGCTCAAATCTAAACGCCATAAATCTCCATCTACATCAGCAAAGTACATACGGTCGATCAATCCGTTTTCATTAACATCTAAAAGCTTTAAGCCTCCAGGAATACTGCTAGTTAATGATGCATTATTCATACTCGTTTTTAAATCCCACAACAAATCACCGCTAACTGCATCTAAAATATAAACATTATGTCCCATCGTAGTTGTTACGGGTGTTTGAGCGTTATCTAAAATAGTAGGCTCGCCCGCCTTATCGCGATCATGCACTTCATCATAACCACCACTAACTATAACTACTTCTTTATTCTCTTTACCACCTGCAGCGGACTCGAAGCCAACTTTAGCGACATAAGGCGGTGACCAAGATTGCCCTAATAATGACATACCCGTATCAGATGATGACTTTTTCCATAAGCGTTTTACTACAGGGCTCGTGCTTGCTAAGCCACTGATATCCAACGCGTAGTATGAGCGTCCTCCACGGCGCAAGCCAAAGTAGACATAAACCTTCTCACCATTATCCACCTCACGATTATTATTGCTATCATCATGCCAATACGTCATAGAGCCATCAATACCGTATTTATGATCAACTGCCGTACCGTCTTCGGTAAACTGCATGTCAATATTTTTTAGCAACTCACTTGGCATAAAGGCAAAGACCTCTTCACCCGTTGCTGTATCAAAGGCATGTAAATAGCCTTCATTAGTGCCTGCAAGAATATATTGCTTCTTACCAGAACCATCAGCTGCTCCTTTCGCATAAGTGATTACCACAGGCTCTGAGTGCAACATATCGCCCATGTGCTTACGCGAGTAACCTTTAGGGCTTGCATTCGCATCATAAAAACCTTCCTCCCAGCCGCGAATAAAGTTGATCATACGACGTCGTTTGGTAGTTTTTGCAGCGTCACTCAAGCCTTGGTTATCAATACCTAAGAGCGTTGATGTAATCGTTGCATTCTCATCAAGTAACTTATAATCATTACCTGATGCGGTTAAGTTACATTCACCTGTTCCGCTACAGCCTGCATCAGTTAACACTAAACGTCCATCAGCTTCAATTTTTTCAGCCACCCCACCTGCTAAAACATTGGTTCCATCAGGCGTAGTCGTATTTGCATCCTGCGTTGACCAAAAGTCCAATGCATCGCTTGTAAAAGCACCATAAGCATCCACCGCTGCCTTATTGTTTTTTCCTTTGATTAGGCGTTGATTCGTAACCGTATCGGCAACAAGTGCAAACTTTTTAAGGTTACCACTCCATGTTGGTGTATTTCTACGATCAAACACGGGGATATAAATATCCTTTTCATGCTCCAAACCATTTTTCACGTTTACGCTGTAACCGGGTGATGCCAATGAGCCTGAAGATTGTGCTATCGTTTCAAAAATATTACGGAATGCACTTTTTAACGAGGCTTTGTTATCTGCCGCGTAATAGCCACCATCCCCATCTATGGTTTCTAAACTACGCAAATATTCTTCTGCACCGTCCTCTAAACCCGAACCAAAACCGATGACGAATGTTTTTACCGTTTGTATTCTCTCTATTGGATCATTACTACCGCGCCCAGTGACATCAGGGATTTGATCTTCAGTTGCCAAATATTGAGTCAGCTCTCGACCACAAGTACCTGAAGCAAGGTTAGTACCTGTATTGCCAGCCTCTCCATTACCTGTTAAACAACTTGGTATAGCTGCTGACAATTCACTGGCTGAGGTATTTACAAGCTCGCTTGCAAACGGGCCGACGCTATCCCCCCAAGTTGGGGCGCTGGCTTTATAATAGGTGGGCGCGCCATCCGACATTAAGACCATATAATTTCCCTGACACTCACTGGTAATCGGGCTTTTATAGTGTGCGTCTGCGATTGCATCTCGCCCTACCACATCTACACGTGATGGCATCTCAGCGCCACCAAAGTAACTTGCGGGGTGCGAACCTGCGCTTTGTAATGATTCGGTATTATTTTTATTTTTACCGTGGTGCATCTGCTCGCCTCTAAAGTAAAGCGCGGCTTCATAGATTGCATCTACAATCGGTGTTCCGCCTTCTGCCTCCCACTCATCAGCAACATCTGCAATAAACTCTCGAACTTTCTTATTCTCAGGATTGGGTAAACTATCTCGACTTTCGAAGTTACCAATATAAGTGCTTGCAACGTTATAAATCGGAGATACTGGAAAAACTATTCCACCTACAAAATTTGTTCTTCCATCATTATCATCATCAAAGTTGTATTCACTCATTCCCGCATACTTCATCAAACCAACATTCGCATGAGGCGCATCAATCAACACTTCTCTTAAGGCCTCTTGCATTAATTGCAAGCGTGTTGCTACACGCGTTGTTGTTGTACTGCCACCTGTTGTGGTTGAACCTGAAGTTGCACCCACAATTTGATATTCAACATGTAAGCTGGGTACGCCTGAGTTTGCATCCATCGCTTTTGCAATACGATCACCCGTACTACCGAATAATCTAAAGGTTAATGCTTCAGCAGCGTTACGATCTACAACACTTTGTACCATCTGTGTTAAGTCTGGAGTTTTTTCTGCATAAGTAGCAGAGCCTATTGTCCACCCACCTGGTTGCCAGTTACGTTGAGTTCCTTCATCAAAGCTACGTTGTTTTATAGTTGGGTTAGAACCACCAAAAGTTAATGAGGCGCCCGTATTTTCTATCTGTATATTTATATCTGCCTCAGCTTCAGTGCTGGTTGTTGCTGCTGTAAATTGAATATACGCATTGGTAATAACAGAGTTAACCGGTATTTCGTCCTCCAGCGCAAAACGTAACGCGACTATTTTATCATTGGTTAGTGATAGGTTAGTCTCATCTGTTATGACTGATTGATTTGATGCTGTCCATGCTTGTTCTGCATCTTCATAACTATTTTGTGTAAAAGTAAAAATAGGGTCACCGTTTCTCGTTGCAGTAACTAGCCTCCAGTCCCAACATCCCCACCAGCCACTACATCCAGGAATCCTATACCTTTCCCATTCAGAACTTGTATATGTGTATTCGATGCGTAATTCTGGAGAAAACTGTGTGTTACCATCAAAAGAATACGCCGTACGTTCACCTGAGTTGGTTACAAATTTAAAGGCTAAACTATCATCATAATCTGTCCCATTAACACGACTACCCCAGTCACTTCTATTAACAACTTGCTGCACTAGATCAGTCACATCAACATCATAGGTAGAATTCGTATTCCAAGCCGAGTTGATATCCCAACGCACCACACCAAACTCAGAACGATCAGAAATTGGCGGATAGTCAGAACTATAATATCTATTTTTATAACGCCAGTTAGTGCCGTATACGCTATCGGCATAATTAGCGGCTGCATCTTCAATGTAAATATCAATAGCCGTGTTGTCTGCATCATTGCCTGCAGAGAAAAACGTTAAATATGCCCGCTGTATATTTGCCCCCTGCGGTAATTCTCGTTGACCAAAATGAAAACGTGTGGCGACAACGTTACCCGGTCTAAAGTTTAACTCATCATTATCAACCTCTTGCTCCCCTGCTGTAGGCGCACCAGGATCTTCATAAAGCTGTGTCGCATCATCCGTACTATCTGTCACTGGCTGATCAAATTCACCGGGTGTTCCACCCGAAGTTGTGGTTGCGCCACCATCGGTTGTCGTCGTGATGATTTGTTCGCGCATGCTACCCGACACATCCATAACAAATAATAGGTTATTACTAATATTTTTAGTCGAGAACACTTCTGTATCATCCGCACTGACTGTTACAGCTGATGCAACAAAAGATACGAATACACAGGTTTTAAGCGTGTTTTTTAGCTGAGTGAATGTGTTTTTCATGGGTTTACCTATTATTTTCATTTTAACGGTTGTTTTTTATTTATTTACTTTATTTACAAATTAAACAATTGGGTGATACTGGTGGTACTTCTTTACCTGCACCACGATGGCTTTCTGCTGTTGCACCACCCATAGCAGAGCGTGTGATGACCTCAAAATCATAAAGATTGCAAAGCCCACCTATACTTTGGGCATTACCATTTATACCTTTGCATATATAGCCTTGTTGCAGCCTTGTAATATTTTCTTTCTTGTCGGTGTCATTGGAGATGACATAAACACCCTCGACAAATAAGGTATCGTCTTGCAGTACGGGCATTAAATTAATCGGTGTTGCAAGCTTGTATAACTCATTTTGAGTGGTTTGAAACAAACGCATCTTTATCTGTTCATTACCTGCTATTAAGGTTTCTATCGCAGACATTTTAGTGGCAGTTACGCCCACAACGGTCATCACCATTAATAGGCCTAAAGAAGTGATTAGAGTTGCGCCTTGTTGACGTTTATGAAAGTTTGGTTTTTTCATATCAAAAGTCTCTTTGTGCCCTATTCGGCAGATTAATTGTTGTGCTGTAAACCTTATACAATCTATGATCCGTTGCGGGCTTTGTAATGGTTACATCAAGTAAATCAAAGCTTCTTGAGCGTGCATCTACCAGCACATTAGCATTATCTGAACCCACTAATATCGCCACCTGAACCGAAATAACAGAGCTCCAGCCATCTGCCAAAGCTTCTACTTGATCAGCACTCATAAATCTTAAATTACCACCAACACCGTCTATCATATCCCTTAGTACACCATAACGAATTTGCATATTATCAATATTATCCGCAATGACTAATGGAGTAGAGCTTGATGAACGTGATCCATAACACATCAATTGTTTAGGTTGTCCAGAATCTTGCTTTAGAAAATAGGCACTGTATATTTTAGCTGCGAAAGAATCATGCATGCCTGTTGCTTTATCGGCACTACAGGCTGTTTGTCGTGCAATATCCTGAGCTGGTGTTGAAGTACTGGTTTGGTAAGCATGGTTTATTGAGTCCGTTACAAACGTATTATTTGAGTTTGCCATTGATCCGCAACCTCTGTAAATAGGGCCTGATATCGGGTCATCTGGGCGTGCAATAACGGTGATAATATCACCTGCGGCATTGTCTTTAGTGTAACCTAATAGTTCATTAGGAGGTCGAGTCAAGCCTGCTATCACTGTGCCGTCACCTGCAGTTGAACCACTAACCACTAATTTTTTACCATCTCTACAAATGGAGTCCGTTATTGTATTATCACTGGGTGTATGAAATGGCTTTTCGAGCTTAACATAATGCACACTGGTGTATCCCGCGTGCTTAATACCGTCGCGTAGCGCCTCTAAAGCTACCCGTGCGTTCGCTTCTATATCACCCAGTTCGGTGCGTGCTTTATCGGCTGTTCTACTGCCAAAGTACATCGACATCATGCCGCCAAGAAGCACTAGACCTAGCGTCATAGAAACGAGTAATTCTATTAATGTGAAGCCTTGAGCTTTAGTATTTGTTGTTTTTAATAATTTTCTCATGATTATTTACGGTGTTACTAATAAGGTTACGCTTCTTATATGACTTTTAAGGTCATTAGTAGCATCATCTAAGGTTAAATCTTCGGCTTTGTCTTTCGCTACTTTCCAAGTAATTCTAATCGTATGGTCTTGTCTAAAACCTGAGGCATTACCTGCAGTTGAACAGTCATTACCAGGGCAATTAATGGTTAATGTACTACCCACTACTGCTTTCGATAATCTAAGAGCTATGCGGTATTTATCATAGGCTGCAAGCTGTGTACTGGTACACGTTGTTGCACCTTCACATAGTGTAGGTGCAGTTAAAGACACGGCCGCTGTATTTATATAGACTCCTGCGTCTACTGCTTCAAGATTAGCTCGCATACTATCGGCTAGGTCCATCATCAAAAGACTCGCTTCGTGACGAAAATGTGACTCATTAACGCCTTTCACTGCCACCATTTTCAAGCCAGCCAGACCCATCATCCCCACAGACATAATCACGAGGGATATAAGAATCTCTAACAGAGAAAAGCCGCTATTTTTTGAGGGTATTTTATGCATTTTAAGGGGTTACCGTTAATCGAATACGTCTTTCATTAAACTCATCTTTGACAGAAGCGCCATCAACCACCCTGGTTAGGCTTTCTGACTTATCCTTTTTAACTTTCCAGTTAATAGATATATTGTGCAATACTTTAACGTCATTAACTGTCTTACAACTATTATTGGGGCAAGTGACTGATAGTAAGCTGCCTGGCATCGCTGCACTCATCTTAAATGCTATTTGGTATTGGTCATACGCCGCCAAATCATCAGCACTACAGGTAACTTCACTACAATTAGGGCTTGGTTCAGAAGAAATATCGACCGCTTCCAACACTTTATAACTACCATTATCAACAGCAGCTTCATTGGCACGCATTCTATCGACTAAATCTGCCATAAACAGGCTTGCTTCATGACGAAAATGAGCCTCATTCGTGCCTTTTATAGATACCATTTTCAAACCTGCCAAACCCATCATTCCCACGGACATAACCACTAGAGATACAAGTACCTCTATCAAAGAAAATCCAGTGTGTTTTGCGTAAGAACTATTCATTTTTCATTATTTATCAAGCAGTTGATTATATAACTTAAACGTTACTTAGGGGCTTCAACACTTGTAATTTCACTTATTTTTATAATATAACGCTAATATACCGTTTTTCTGCCAAACCACAAAGCTAATCAGAAACTATCAGATAAAAGGTAGAAACTATTTGTTTAACAATAAAAAAGCTCTCTTATTTTCACAAGAGAGCTTTTAGAAACTGTCGCATTGATTATTAATCTAATGGGGCATTCCAATAAATTGATTCTATTTTTGATACATCTTGTGTACCAACTTCAGAACCTTTTTTGCCAATTCTTACATCAACTTCATGCTTACAACTCCCGCTGCTGCAATCTAGCGGGTTAAATATTCGTTGTGGCTTACCCGGTATTTCATTTGCAGATATCGTCGAAAACACATCATTATCATTGACATTATCATCACGAGTTAAATCAATACTAGCTTCACCTGTCAGTACATTCATCGCATAGATACGCCCTTGTGTACCTGGTGATGAACAAACACTTATATCTTCACCCGATGTTATCGCCTTAGGCACGAAGCTTGTAAAAATGAGTGAGCCTTCAAAAGTAATCGACGTTGATAAAACTTTTTCGCCCAAATCAGGAAACTTAACAAACCATCCTCGCTTAAATTCACCATCTGAATCCACAGCATGAAGAATGCTAGCAGTGTCTTCAGTACCTTTTTTGAAACCTGTATGGGTGAGTGTTTTGGAAATGGTATTATTCGTCGTATTGGCCGTTGCGGTAATTGCTATATTGGCTAAATCAGTCATTTTTATTGTTTTATATTTATCCTTTCCTGTTTCTTCCAACGGTGCTAATGGACTCCTTTCTAATAAAACAAACATATGATCAGTTAAATTTTCATTTAAGGGGTGTGAACGTAAGCCACTCCCGAGTGATATTGTAAATATATCCTGTCCATTTTCAGTTAAACGCGCAACATCCGGCTCTGTAAAAAACTTACGCCTGTTAGTACTTTCATCGGATAATTCAGCAATCTTAACAAGTTTAGATTTAGTGGGCTCTGATAAATCTTCGTGCAAATCTAAACGCCAGACATTTCCTCCTGTATCAGCAAAGTACAGTCTGTCTAAAAACCCATTTTTATCGGTATCTAAAATACGTATTCCACCTGGTATAGCATGTTTAACATCACGTCTTTGCATATCGTCACGCATCGACCAAAGCTTGGCGCCAGTTTTAGCATTTATGATATAAATATCATTGCCAACCGTTGCCTCTTTATCATCTATTACAGAGTCAGGCTGATAAACACCTGAGTCATCATCATAATCAAATGTGGTGTCATACCCCCCTGAAATTACAATAGCTGTTTTTTTCTTTCCCCCATGCTTTACATTAGCAATATAAGGCGATGACCATGATTGCCCTAAGTGTGAAAAATCTGTATCCGTTTCCCCATCAATCTTCCACATTAACTTTGGCTCATTAATATCAGTTACATCCAACGCATAATAAGCACGACCACCACGTCGTAAGCCGAAGTATAGGTAAACATGACCGTCATTTTTAACATAAGATAAATTACCATCTATGCCGTAGATGTGACTTTCTTCTCCACCTACAAACTGACGATAAATATTCTTGAGTAGATTTTTAGGCATAAAGGCAAATTTTTCTTCGCCTGTTGCGGCATCAAATGCATGTAGATAACCTTCATTTGTTGTTGCAAAGATATACTGCTGTTTACCCACACCGTTGGCATCACCTGGGCTGTAAGAAATAATAACTGGCTCAGAGTGCAGCATATCTCCCATATATTTTCTAGCCCCTTTTGTTTTATCGCCTAGCTTCCAGCCACGAACAAAATTAATCAACTTTTGACGATACTCAGCTAGATTTACTTCACCTGCTGCATCATTAATATTCAATAATACATTGGTTAAAATAGTATTTTCAGATTTAATCAAATTATCGTTTGCCCATAAGTTAACATTTCTATCTCCCGTGAGATTAGAAAATAACTTACGCTGCGCAGGATGTTCAATTAAACTAGCAACACCACCTTTAGCAACGGATTTTCCGTCTGCTGTACTACTGTTAGACCATAAGTCCCAAGCTTCATCTTTAAAGATACCTAGCTCGGTCATCGCATCTACACCCGTCGTTTTACCTCGAATACGTCGATGACCATCAACATTAACCAGTTTAAATTTTTTCAGGTTTCCACGCCATGATTGTGAATTCATTTTTTCAAAGACAGGGATAAAAACACTATCTTCATGCTCTAGACCATTTTTCACGTTCACACTATAACCAGGAGTCGCTTGTGAACGTGCAGATACAACAATCTCTGCTAAGGCATCTGAAAATGCTTTCGCTAATTCTTCTTGGTTATTAGCAAGAAAAAAACCATCTCGTTCCGGTGTATCCTCTTTATCTTTTAGTGTAACTAAACTTTTTAGATATTCTGTCGCTTTGGCATCACTTGAAACACTGTCTGAAAAACCAATCACCAAGGTATTAACAAACTGGTCACCTGTGGTTGCACCATCACTACCGAGTCTTTGATCTTCAGTCGCTAAAAAATGAGTTAATTCAGGGCCGCAAGTACCAGCTACAAAGTACGGGTCATCACTACATTCCTTTCCTATCATATCTGGAACATTACCATGATAATTACTTGACCTAGATTTAGTTGATAGCCGATCTCCCTGAGAATATTCTGGCTTACCATCAGACATTAAAACAATGTAGTTACTCTGGCAATCCCCTTCAATTGGACTCGTGTAATTAACAGAAGGATACCTGCTCGTGTTTTGATCAAAATCACAAACCACTTCATTAACCCGTCTTTCATCAGCTGGGTTTACGCAACTCTCATAATTCCATGATTTGCAGGACTCACTATTCTTTGTCACACACTGATACTTATCTCTCTTAGTAACCCAAGAAATACTGGTATCAAACTCCACATCCTGTGTCATGCAAACAACGTCCTGAACGACTCTGCAACGAGGAAATGCGTCAAAGTGGTATATTTTTCTATCATCAAGCACGCCTCTACTATGAGCATCAGCCTTAATCACTGTGCTTGATGCTTTTTTCTCTAAGTTATTATCAGATATCTGTCTAATTGCTAACCTTGTCTGATAATCAACCCACCAAGGTTTTTTGCCATTATTAATACCATTAACAACCGTATTAAAAGCACTACCAAATTCTGTTTGAAGGTGCTTGACAAAATCATCCCGCATAATACGACAGTTTTGATCCGTTGAAGCACCTGAGTTTCTTAGCGGTTGATACTCGCCCTTGTCCTTACCATCATCCCTACCATTTTTATTGACATCACCGGTATTGACCGGACACTTTATCCAAAGTGGGTCCCAATCACGTGTAGCGTTTTTTAAATAAGATAAATACCAACTATTCTCATCCACACTACGTTCAACCCAAAGGCTCGAAAGATTATCAGCATACCATTGAGGAACGTATGGAAACTCATGATTAGGAAATGCAGCACTCTGCTGGTAAACACCTTCAGGGTAATGATACGTTGATGGGTGTGCCGCTGCTAAATAATGACCTCGTCCACCATAACCAGAGACATCTTGATAACGAATTGCTCCCCCTCTAAAATAAAGAGCTGCCTCATATAAAGCATCGACAATAGGAGTATTACCATATGCCTTCCATGCTTTTGCCACTTCGGGTAAATATTGACGAACCGTTAAAGCATCAAAATTATCAACAATAGGGTTAAACCAAGTACTTATTCCATTACCCGCAGGGGCCGGTTGGCGATGCTGCCGCCACTGTATTTGACCCTCTTTGTCTTTTAGGGACTCTTCAATAACTGGTTTTATTAATGTATTTAAAGGTTTGATAGGAAACTTAATACCATTAGCATTATCATTTCTCCATGTATCTGTACTTCCATAATTTGTAATACCGACATTCAGATTATTATCAGCAGAGCTAAGCACTGACCTTAATGCATCTTTCATTATTTGAATACGTGTTTTACCATCAATCAGTGCGGAGCCTTTGGGGTTATCAGGTCCATCCATACTACTTGAGTTATCCATAATAAAAAGTACATTAGGATTTAATGCAGAGCTAGAGGTGATAAACACTTCTGTATCATCTGCATAAGTCGTGCTGTTTAAAGCGACTCCACTTAGAAAGAGTAATGTAAAAGCTTTCGCTTTAAATGTATTATTTTTTTTCATGTTCTAGCCTAATTTTTATATTTTTATATTTTTATTTCAGCAAGTTTTTCAACGAAAATCAGTGGAAATTTCAGCCATTTTTAATCGGTATCCGAGTCGTGCAAAGGTCTCTATTCATTTTACTGGTTTTCTGGCCCACTCACTTCACCCGCACGCGTATCAATAAAAAGTTGTTCCATTTCTTCCATTGATTGTGGCTCTTTATTATTAACTTTTTCTGAGTCGCTACTTTTTTGCTGCCCATAAAGTTGAGAGTTTGTTAAATTTATTGAATTTGAATTTATTGCTGATGCTTTATTGTTATTTATTGCTTTATTTGAGTCTATTTTTTCTTCTGATAACTTTTCACTATTATTTGCTACACTATTTTTTTTTGCTCCCTTCATCAAATGAGCGTTGCTTTTAGAACTGAACGAATGCGTTTTTTGGATTGCAGGGACAGAAGGTTTATAACCATTAAGCACATCTTTTTCTGCTTTCATTATTTTCTCTTCATCCTTAATTGGGCAAGGTTTATCATTATAATAAATGGCTCCCTTAATGTTTGTACACTTATAAATTTTAGCTTGTGCACTTGGCACAATTAATGCTTGTAAGGCTATGACAGACACCCAAAAGACAGCTTTATTTAGTCTATTAATTTTCAAAACTATAAACCCCATTGGTTACATCGTCGGCATGTTGCTTACGTGGCACCATTTTCCCTGAACCTTGGTGACGCGTATTTTTAGCACTCGAGCCCATAGATTTTAGGCTAACATGGAAATCATAGAGATCACACGCTGGTGCATCTGGACCTATATCAGATGCCTTACCTTCTCTTTTACAATCATAGCTGTAAGCTAAATCAATAACTTCTATATCCACTTTAAAGTCTTCACTTGTCGTTTGCGCAAAAATATATTTATTAGTTTCACCTTCACTGGGTGTAAAGCCTGTTTTTGTAAAGGTTTTTTCTAATACTTCTATGGAGGCATATTGCGGCAACCTTGAGTCTAAACTTTGATTAAGAATCATTTTTTTTTGATCATTTCCTGCAATCAAAACATCCATTGATGATATTTTTGTGGCTGATACCCCTACTATGGTCATAATCAACAGCATTATCATTGAACTAATAAGCGTAACGCCTTTTTGCTTGTAATTGTGTTTCATACTCTTATTTAAACCCAATATTATGTAGGTAGACGGTAGTAGAATAGACTTTGTACATTCTTTTATCTGTAGCTGGTTTGGTAACCTCGTAATCGAGCAGCTGGTACTTTCTTAGTTGTGGATTTTCTATAACGTTATTATTTTCAGATCGTATCAAGATAGCAACTTGCACGCTGTTAACCGTCTTCCATTCATCAGCTTCAATATCATCTGCCTTTTTATAAATGGTTTCATCTTCGACTCTTACGGCATAGCGGAATTGGATATTATCAATATTATCAGCAATAACGTAAGGTTCGGCATCTCGTGAGCGTGAGCCAAAACATTGTAATTGCTTAGAATTAATATCCAAAAAGAATGCACTATATACTTTAGCGTCTTTTGGATCATGCATACCATGATTTGAGGTTGCTGTAGTATCAGTACTACAAGCGGTTAGACGGGCATTATCTTCTGCTTTAGTGGATGAATCTGTACCATAAGGGTAGTTTTCTGGGTAGTCAGCAGGACTACTACCTATACTTGTAGCGCAGTCTGCATAAAAAAAGCCTTTATCTGGACTATCTGGGCGATAAATAACAGTAATCACATCACCCGTTGTATTGTCTTTTGTATACCCTGATAAGAAATCGGGTGGATTTAATATGCCACTATTATTACCTAAACCACTGACTATTAGTTTTTCTCCATCACGGCATAATGGGTTTTTTTCTACCGTATCTGTTAAATCACCGTCTGCTTCAGTGTAAAATGGTTTACTCAATGCTTTTACAGCAACAGTACCATAACCTGCGTGCTGAATTACTTTCCTTAATGACCTTAATGCGACTGTGGCATTCGCATCCATATAGCTGAGTTCTGAACGTGTTTTATCAGATGATTTACTGCCTAAATACATCGACATTAGGCCAGCAATTAAAAATAAACCTATGGTCATAGAAACCAATAACTCGATTAAGGTAAACCCTAAGTCTTTATTATTTAATTTTTTATTATTAATGGTTGTCATCAAATTTACTTAATTAGTTATTTTTATTTTATCTGCTCGATAGTACCGCAATTAACACTATTAATGAATAGTGTCTGATAAGCGGTAAGAATAAACAATACTATTTCGCGAGTTGATCATCACGCACTTTAGGATTAAAAAAGCCATCTGCCCAATCTGCATCAGCCTCCTTGCCTTTGCTATCCACCAGCGGGAAGTCAGAATCGTTCCAGCCTTTTACACCTGTTTTCAAAGAGGTGATATTTTTATAACCCAAAGCCATCATGGTTTTCCCTGCCAGCACGCTACGGTTGCCAGAGCGGCAAATAACCAAAATAGGTTTGTCACGGGCGTTGACTAATTCAGGGATGGTCTCGGCGTAGTTCCATTCACAAGCTTGTTCTAATATGCCCCGTGGCGTGTGGACACTGTTTTGGATATGCGCACCAACAAACTCTTCTGGCTCTCGAATATCGAGCAAAATGGCATTTGGGTTTTCTGTTTGAAAGTCTGCTACATCCCATGGGAATATTTCTTTCACCCCTTGAGCGAGCGCATCTGCAATTAAATCATTGAACGTTTTAGCCATCTCATTTTCTCCATTGTTAAGAAAGGAATTATAAGCATTTTAACCAGCCTTTCATCCCTTTTTTAAGAACGATAATCTCAGGGTTTGTATAAAGTTTAATCAAGCCCTTTTTTCTTCTGCCTTTACAACTTAGTCTTAGATTTCTGATGATGTTTATTCACTTTTCCAAACTTTAAAATTAAATTAATTATGCTTAAAAAAATCCTCACCCTAATTACTTCTTCTTTCAACCGTAAGGAAGTTATCCTCAATGAGAATGGGGAACCCCATATAATACGCTATATTGTATGGGGAAGAAAAAGCGACAGGAATAAACAACACCATGGGAGGGGTTTGTACTTACAAAAAATTGTCACCTCAGATAGCTCAAAAGATTTATACGATCACCCTTGGCGCTGGGGTCGTTTGACCTTATGGGGTCAGTTTAAAGAACAAGTTCAGAATAAGGCTAGCGTCATCACACGTGAAAAAACCGTTCATCCGTTAAAGTTAACACCGCTCGTTTCTAGCCGTTTTGCGCATGCCATTGAGTTGGTTGATAACAAACCTATTTGGATGCTATTTTGGCACGGTCGAGCCAGAAACCAATGGGGTTTTTGGATGGGTAATAAAAAAGTGAACTGGCGTGAGTATTTTGAGATTAGTAATCAACATAAGTCTGCTCACGATAGCCTTAAATAGTTATCAGCCATTTCTTATAAAGACCTAAATGAAACTTCTGCACCAGTCAGTGGCGAAAGAAAAATGGGCTAAAATATTACTGATTGAGGCGGGAAAGGAAGCCAATAACGGCTTATTTGCAGGTTTTTCAACGAAAAGCAGTAAAATTTTAGTTGTTTTTACTCGTCACCTGATTCGTGCAAAGGTCTCAAACTAAAGCTTTCTCTTTGGCGGCATGGTTTTTGGGGTTTTCTTTACCCCATGCTCAACAGCCATAACGGCCGCAGTAATGCGTGAGCTTATGTTTAATTTTCTTAAAATAGCTTTCACGTGTAGCTTCACCGTACCATCTGAAATCCCTAAGTTCCGAGCTATGACTTTATTACTTTGGCCTTCAGCTAAAAGAGTGAGTATTTCAAACTCTCGTGGTGTCAGTACGGCAAAGGGGTCCTCTTTCTCTTCTTTTGGCTGAGCCTCTGCTTGCACGGCACTTGCCAATACGGTTGCTAAATCAGGCGCTACCACGGTTTTACCCAGTATAATATCCTGTAAAGCAACCACGAGATCATCAGGGTCCATATCTTTTAGCAGGTAGCCTTGTGCGCCATTGCGTAAAGAACCAACCAAGTCAGCTTCTTCACTACTGGTCGTCAGCATCGCTATTGGCAGCTTGGGGTGCGCTTCTTTTAATTTTTTTAGTACGCTAAGACCATCCATCTCTGGCATCCGCATATCTAATAAAACCACATCTAAGTCTTCTTCTTGAGCAATCTTTAAACCTTCTGAACCACTGCCAACTGCTGCCACCACATCAATCTTACGGCGCGTTAATAAATCACGCAATCCAGCACGAAATAAGGTGTGGTCATCAATTAATAATATTTTTTCATTCATGGTTAATTACTTTAGTTGTTAGTTTATTCACTGAGAGTTACTCACTACCTAGGTTGAACTATTTTCTACAGTAACGGCTTGTCTATCTATCATCCGGATTTTGGCGGCGTTTTAGTTTACTGAGAGCTTCTGAAGTGACGGTGCGCTCTATCTTCACATCAAAACTAAGTTGCACCAGCGTACCTTCGCCCTCATCCGACTCAAAAAGAATTTCACCTTTTATTCGTTCCGCTCGATCTCGCATTATTGATAGCCCTAAATGTTCGCCCGTTTTATTATCAGGTCCCACTGGCTGTGCGGGTAAACCAATACCGTCATCTTCCACTAAAACACTGCAATGACCGTCTTCAGTACTACTCATCAAAATACGGATATTTTTTGCTTGCGCATGTTTTTTGATATTCACTAATGCTTCTTGAACAATGCGAATAACTTCAACTTCTATATTACGCGGTAAATTTTCTAAATCCCAATTATGATAAAAGAAAACATCCGCGTTAGTTTCTTGGCGAAAGCGTTGAGTTAGGCGCTCTACCGCTCGCACTACGCCCTTGCCATCAATGGGTGCTCTAAAATCCGTGATCAAACTTCGAAGTTCGGCGTAGGCATCATCTATGGTACTTTCCAAGCCTTCAAGTTCATGCCAAATAACTTCTTCATTACCTTGGTTCATCGAGTCATCAAACAAACGTACCTTAAAACGCAGGCTCGCTAGGGTTTGTGCTAATGAGTCATGCAGCTCATGCGCCATGCGTGTACGTTCTTCTATTATGGATAAGGTACGAGCATCTTCTTCCACGCCTGCTTGCTCTATTGCCATACCCAGATGTTTGCCGATACTGATTAATAATTCATGTTCACCGTCTAAAAAGTCATGTTCTTTTCGTTGAATAAATAGATTATACACACCCAATGTTTTACCACGATATTGTAAGGGTATAGCAAGCATTTCAATATCATCATCATTAGCGAAAAAACTGCTACCGACAATTAACCCGCATTGAGCAACATTGCTATTAACCATTACCCGAGTATCGTTAAGTGCTTTGCCGCACAAGCAGTTAGGTGCAGGTAAAAGCTCTTCTTTTTTTACGATCTCGTCACTCAAGCCAATACTAGCCACTAAACGCATTTTATCATCTTTATCTAATAAGCGTACTGTCGCGGCCTCGGCATTAACCACCTCGGTTAAGGTGTGCAAAAATCGTTGCAATAAATCTTCTAAGCTGTGTGATTGATTGATACAGGAAGCGACATCATAAAGCACGCTGAGGTAATACTTTTTTTGCTCAATATGGCGTGCTTGCCGCGATAGTCGTTGCTGCTGTAAATGTGATAGTGATTCATAGTCTTCGGCGATGGCATTAATGTGTTCCCGAATCCCTTTTGAAGGGCAACGTTCGGACCTAACTAACATCCGCGTAGTGGTATCACCTTGCAAAAGCTGGCTTGCCCATACTGATAAATCTTTACTAAACAGGCTAAATTGTCGCCACATCCAATAAAAAAGTAAAATAACACCTAAGCCTGCGAATAACCACAAAACAGTCATGACAGGCGCTAACCAAACAGCGTTTTCTTCGTTATTTATAGCCCAAAAATAAGTCGCGCCAATCGACACGAAAACGGTTAATAATAGGGATAGGTATATCCAAGCTGCCCAAGGAAAAACAATCAGCGCTTGCTTATCAGTACTTCGCTGAAAGTGGGTTGTGGCATTTTGTAACTTGTTTTGCACATTATCAATATCAGCACCTTTATCATACCCGGTATCGCCGGCATTCCTAGCTAGTGAATCTTCAAGTGACTTAAACGATATAGGTGCTGCGTTCACTTCGGGCATAATGCTTATTTAGTCTTCTACAGGAGCTTTATAACTGGGATCATTTGGATTCAAAAAAACAATTTCATGCTTTCCATCAATCTCCACATAATCCATCGTCATTCCGGTAATTAAAGGAATACTGGCGGCATCAACAACCAACTGAATATTTTTTTCAGCAAACTTTTTATCGGTTTTATTTTCATGATCATCAAAACCCATACTGTAATGAAATGAACCATCTGGCATGACTTTTATGGCAATACGAAGCGGTAACTTCTCATCACCCATTTGTTCTAATGAAATTGCTACTTGCTTAGCTGCTGCATCTGAAACTTTAATCATTTTTTAATCCTATATACTCAATTTGATTCTAAAAGCTGTTCTAAAGCTTTTTCTAACGGCTCTAACTAGATTTAATCTGGCTCTAAACTATAACACTAAGCACTTTACTGCTTGTTTTTACGGATGAACTCAACAAAATGCCGCACCCAATGGAAGCTATCGGTATCGCGCATATGCGCATATGTCGCTAGTAAGTTCTTGTAAACCCAGCCATCGTATTCACCCGTTATACCTACGCCACGTTGTACTTTGTAGGCAAATTTACCTTTTTTAGAAAGCATATCAATATCCATACTTTCTAAATGCGAATAATGAAACTCGTGTGCTTTGATGGTTTTTAGCGGTTGCTCATTAACGCTATGATCTTGCCAAAGCCTATCGGCTGTTTCTTTTAATACAACGTAACCACGACCCTGTGGCTTTGCATTCATCTTAGCATCTGCAGGGATAATACCAACCATTGGTACAGATTGCCCATTCCAATGTAAACTTTGTGACAAATACATCAAACCGCCGCATTCTGCATAAGTGGGCAGACCTTCCTCAATCGCTTTTTTGATGTGATAGCGCATTGAGGTGTTATCCGCCAAGGCTTGCATTTGCGTTTCGGGGAAACCTCCACCGATAAACAAGCCATCTAAATTTTCGGGGAGCTTTGCATCTTGTAATGTATTAACAGTGACTAACTCAACACCTAAATCAGCGAAAGCCTGCCTGTCACTTTCATAATAAAAACCGAATGCAGGGTCTTCGCATAGTCCGACACGGAGACTCTTTTTTTCAATAGAAGCTTTGTGCGCTTGATTCAAAGAAATTTCTATTTTTGATGATGCTTTCGCAATCGCCAGAAAAGCATCTAAACCAACAGAATCAGCAACGATACTGGCAATATCATCAATTTTTTGTAACGCATCCTTCGACTCATTACTGGGCATTAAGCCTAAGTGTCTTTCATCTATTTGTAATAAATCATTGGTTTTTACAACGCCAAGTACCGGAATATCCGTATATTCCTCAGTTACCGCGCGTAACTTTTGCTCATGCCGACCACCACTTGACAGATTATAAATAACACCCGCGATATTTATATTTTCATCAAAGGCCTGATAACCCTGTAAAAGCGGCGCAACCCCGCGCGTTATACCGCGCGTATCAATCACTAACACCACAGGGCTTTCCGTAAGCTTTGCCATCGCGGCGTTACTGTCTGAACCATCAAGTGCAACGCCGTCGTAAAGCCCTTTATTGCCCTCAATAATATTGATGTCAGCACCCTGCCCGTAGCGCGTTAGATAATCTACTATTTCATTATCCGACATGGTATTAAAATCAAGATTATGACAAGCTCGTTCACTCGCGCGCGTTAGCCACAAAGGGTCAATATAATCAGGGCCTTTTTTAAACGGTTGTACCGTAAACCCTTGTTTATTTAACGCCGCACACAAGCCAATCGACAGGGTTGTTTTGCCTGAAGACTTATGTGCAGCAGAAATATAAATACGGGGAATTAGCATACGTTAATAATAATTGATTAATATCGAAGAAACAGGATAAAACCTGATATTCTCTCTGATTAGCTTGGCTTTTCAGATAAAGCGTCACCCTCAAAACGAATACCCGCCCAAGCTGTTTTCATAAAATTACGGATATTTTGATGATTATCGGCATCAGGGTACTGTAAAACATCATCACGATAGTAGGCGCCAAAACAGGCCAATGTTTGCTCTTGCGTCAGTTGATATAAATCAGCGAATGAAAATAGTTTACATGAACCTTCATTCTCCCCTGCTTTATTGACTAACTCACCATTACTAAACTGAGTTGGCGTAAAGTCGTAATGGTTATCAATAACGCTGATTAAGTCATTAAACTCAACCGTTTCAGGATGATCTTTAAGTGACTTTAAAAAGGTTTCTATATTCATATTGCTCACTCTGCTGTTAATCCTATCACTGATATTTGTCGCCCGTAATCATGCAAATTTTGATGCGTATTACGCCGATAGCTAAAAAACTCATCACTTAGCTGATAAGTATCCAACCCTATATTTGATGCTTCAATTCCGCTGCGCTCACATTGTTTTAATAAATAAGTAGGTAGGTCAAAAAAAGTACCCCCTTCTTTTTGACGAAAAAACTCATCGACCTTAAAGTCACTTAACGCTGTCAATTCATTAATAAAATCAGCTTGTACTTCATACGCAGTTTGATGAATCGTAGGGCCAATACATGCAACAATATTTTCACGTTTCTCACCCAGTTGAAGCATTTTTTCTACCACAGATTCTATAATACCACTCACTGCACCTCGCCAACCTGCATGCGCTGCAGCAATAATATGACCATTTTTTGAGGCAAACAGAACCGGCGTACAATCTGCCCCTAACACACTTAAAGCAACCCCTTTTTGTGTGCTGACTAAAGCATCACCATCGGGGAAATCTGTATCCCTAAGTGATTTAATATGATGCACCTGTTTACTATGAATTTGGTTTAAGCCAAAAAGTTTTACTTTAGTCATCCCCAAAGCAGCCATAACGCGCTGCCGATTTTCAACCACATTGTCAGGTTTATCATCCGAGCTGGGGCTACAATTTAAGGAGGCATAAACCCCCGTAGAGACACCGCCATTTCTTGAGAAATAACCATGTCGAACCCCTTGAATACCAGCCAAAAGCTTAGCTTGTTTAAAATTAATTTCGTCCATTATTCAAATCTATTTTTGCTTTTTCTCTCAGCTGCTGCAAGAGTTTTTCATTGGCATAGCCATCACCTGCTAAACCTTGTTCTAACTGCCATGTTCGAATAGCTTCTCGCGTTTTCGCTCCCATTTTTCCATCATTCGGTCCAGGGTCATGCCCGTTAAGACTCAGGCGTAATTGGATTTCTTCAATATCATAATAACTGAGCGCCTTATCTTCACGCGGCCATGCAGTTTGAATACCTTCCCCTCCCGCTAATAAGCGGCTAAGTTGTGCGACCCCAAGGGCATAACTGGATGAATTATTATAACGTTTAATCACATGAAAGTTATGTGTCACTAAGAAGGTTGGTCCGAAGCGTCCTGCGGGTATAAATAGACTTGCCAAACGTTGAATATAGGGAAAAGGACGGGCATTAATACTATTCACCGCCAGCTCTTTCCATTGTAAAAAGCGTAATTCGTAGGATGATGTATTGAGCTTCCAATCAAAGTCATTAGGCAGTCTAACTTCCACACCCCAATCTTCATCTTTTCGCCAACCCGATTCAGCTAGAAAATTAGCAATGGATGCAAAAACATCAGGTAAAGAAGTCCAAATATCAACCTTGCCATCTTTGTTATAATCGATCGCGTATTTGCGATAAGAGCTGGGCATAAACTGTGCTTGCCCCATAGCACCCGCCCATGAACCCACTAACTTTTCTGGGTCTAGTTTTTGATCTTGAATAATTTGCAAAGCTTCTAGCAATTCAGTTTGGGCAAACTCTGAGCGCTTGCCATGATGCGCTAAAGTGGCTAATGAGCGTATAACACTTTTATTCCCATAGTTACGCCCAAAGTCACTTTCCATTGCCCAAATAGCGACAATTGTTTCTCGCTGCACACCGTATTGTTGCTCTATTTCATCAAACAGGTGTTTATGTTTTTTTAATAATTGGCTGCCTTTTTTTAGGCGCTGTTTAGAAATTGCATTATCCAGATAATCCCAAATATTGCGGGTAAATTCTGGCTGACTGGCATCTAATTTAAGTATTTCAGAATCAGGCTTCAGCCCATCTAAGGCTTCATTCACAACCTCGGCATTTATTTGATATTGTAGTGCTAACGCTTTAAACGATTGTTTCCATTGATCAAATGTCTGCGGAATAACCAGCTTTTTAATGCTGGCTGTATGTTGAGTATTATTATCATCTTCATTTTTTTTAAAGTTCACTTCAGCCGTAACCGATAAGCTAAAAAGTGCTACGGCTAAGAGGGTAATTAGATAATGTAAATATTTATTAACGATACTCTCCTTCATCTCACAACATTTCAGCTAGTAATCAGCGCCCATACTTTAATCGTAATAGAATCAACCTTGCTGCTTCACCATACAGTGACTCGCGAATTTGCTCTTCTTCTTTCACTTTTCCTAACGCAAAATTAGCATCATAAAGGAAGGTTTTATCAAGGTTTATGCGTTGTGGGGTAAAAGACCTGTCCTTCTGATTATCTTTTGAGGCTATCAAAATTGTGTAATTAAGTTTCAAAGAAAGAAGGTAAATCCTTGCCTTGCGCTCTCTATTATAGGCAACAATGCGCTTTCCTTCTCTAATATTACTCAGGCGAATTCTTGTTTTTGATTGCTCACTAACCTGTCCCCCTGCTTCTTGTATCGCTGTTTCCAATGCTTTTCGCAAACCACCACTTTCAGACATTTCGATAATTTGAAGCTGTTTAAAATCATCAGACAAGGGGGTATTTTTACGCAGCTGAAAACTACAGCCCTGCAATATCAATACCGCAATAAAAGCGCTTGAGATTTTAATCATGTGAGTATTTTTTAGCATCACTCTAATTAGTTAGCCACAATATTGATTAAACGACCCTTTACTACAATAACTTTCCGTACTGTTTTACCGTCTAAAAACTGACTAACGTTGTCATTTTCTAGGGCGAGTTTTTCAACGAGTTTATCATCGGCATCAACGTCAACATCGACTTTACCGCGCAGCTTACCGTTAATTTGAATCATCATTTGAATATTAGATTGCTCTAAAGCATCCTCATCAATTTCTGGCCACGGTTGATCCATCACCAAACCCTCTTTACCTAACATAAGCCACAACTCTTGTGCGACATGAGGCATCACGGGGGATAGCATTAATACAACAGATTCTAACGCTTCTTGGCGAATAGCCTGCGCTATTTCATCATTGTCATGAAACTTTGAAAGTTGATTGATGAGTTCCATATTTGCAGCAATTGCGGTATTAAAGGTGAACCGACGTGACATATCATCTGTCACTTTTTGCAGCGTGTTATACACTTTACGACGTAATTCTTGTTGCGGATTGGTTAAATTTTCGAATTCAAGATCGGCATTAAAGTCAGACTTAACATGCTCGTAAACCTGTCGCCATAAGCGTTTAATAAAACGATTTGCGCCTTCTACACCGGTATCTGACCACTCCATTGATTGATCAGGTGGTGCGGCAAACATGGAGAACACGCGTAACGTGTCCGCCCCATATTTTTCGATAAGCTCAGCAGGGTCAACACCGTTATTCTTTGATTTTGACATTTTGCTCATGCCATCAGTGCTAAGGTCTCGCCCCTGTGCATCGGTCATTTTAATGACCTTGCCTTTGCTGTTCGTTTCAAACTGTACATCTTTTGGCGCAACCCATTCCTGCCCCCCTGCTTCATTTTCATAATAAAACGTATCAGCTAATACCATGCCTTGTGTGAGTAGCTTAGTGAAAGGTTCGTCGCATTCTATAAGCCCTTCATCGCGCATGAGCTTATTAAAGAAACGCGCATAAAGTAGGTGCAATACGGCATGTTCAATGCCACCAATATATTGGTCAACAGGTAGCCAATAATCAGCACGTTTATCCAGCATTGACTTATCATTATCAGGCCCGGTGTAACGCGCGTAATACCACGATGATTCAAAGAAGGTATCAAAGGTATCCGTTTCACGTGTCGCATCTTTGCCACATTTTGGGCAACTGGTTTCGTAAAACTCCGGCATTTTTTTAATCGGTGATGAGCCTGATTCGTCAAACTCAATATCTATAGGTAATTCGATCGGCAAGTCTTCATCAGGCACTGCTACCGCGCCACAGTCATCACAATAAATAATTGGAATGGGGCAACCCCAGTAACGCTGACGTGAAACCCCCCAGTCACGTAAGCGGTAATTAATCGTTTTACGGCCTTTTTTCGCTTCTTGTAAAAATTCAGCGATGGCATCAACCGCTTCTTCAGAGCTTAAGCCACTAAACTCCCCTGAGTTGATTAACAAGCCTTTTTCAGTATAAGCCCCTTCTTGAATATTTAGGCTATTTGCAACGGTGTCATTTGCCGATGTAATAACTTGCTGAATTGGTAATTTATGCGCTTTAGCAAAATCCCAGTCGCGCTCATCATGAGCAGGTACAGCCATGACTGCTCCCGACCCATAACTCATTAATACGAAATTCGCCACCCAAATAGGCACACTCTCGCCAGAAATTGGGTGAGTCGCATTAACACCGGTAGCGATACCTTTTTTCTCCATCGTTGCCATTTCGGCTTCGGTGGCTTTGAGGCTTTTACATTCTTCTATAAAGGTTTGGAGTTGAGGGTTCTCAACGGCCGCTCGCTCAGCCAAGGGATGTTGTGGCGCAACAGCCAAATAAGTAACCCCCATTAATGTATCGGGTCTAGTGGTAAAAACGCTGAGAACTTCATCACTGTGTTCGAGGCTAAATTCTAGCTCTACGCCTTCGGAGCGCCCTATCCAGTTTTCTTGCATGGTACGAACTTGCTGAGGCCACTCTTCTAGCTTGCGAACGTCATCTAAAAGCTCATCAGCATAGGCGGTTATTTTTAAAAACCATTGATCAATTTCGCGTTGTTCTACGACCGCTCCTGATCGCCAACCACGCCCATCCACAACTTGTTCATTGGCTAATACAGTTTGATCAACAGGGTCCCAATTGACATTCGCCTTTTTGCGATAAACCAACCCTTTCTCAAATAATTTTAAAAAGAACCATTGCTCCCAACGATAATAGTCTGGCTTACAAGTAGCTAACTCACGCGACCAGTCGTAGGCAAAGCCCATAGTTTTAAGTTGCCCGCGCATATCTGCGATATTGTCATCGGTCCACTTTGCGGGCGGTACATTATTTTTAATTGCAGCATTTTCTGCGGGCAACCCGAAGGCATCCCAACCCATCGGTTGTAAAACATTTTTGCCTTGCATGCGTTGAAAACGAGAAATCACATCGCCAATGGTGTAATTTCGCACATGCCCCATATGCAGCTTTCCGCTCGGATAAGGAAACATAGAAAGACAGTAAAACTTCTCTTTATCAGGGTCTTCAGTGACTTCGAAAGACTTATTATCTTCCCAGAGCTTTTGCACACTAGGCTCGATCGTGGTGTGACTGTAAAACTCTTGCGGGGTATGAATATCTTGTGATGACTTATCTGACATAGCTTATCGGTATCATTAATGGCAAAACATGCCAATATTATCTAGGAACTGAAGAATACCGAGGATTTTTAAAAGTGGCTACTTTTTCCTTACATTAAAGATATTTTTTTACCTCACCATTCATCCTTATTCTACGATCAGCTATCCCGCAAAATAAAAAATCGCTATATTAATTATTGCTAATAAAGTAATATTCGGGCCTTTAGAAACTTTATTGGACTATTTATGCAAAAGTTAGGCACAACGCTTTCTTCTTTTATTATTGATGAGCAACGTAAACTCGGTAATAAAGCCAGTGGTGAGTTTACGGGTCTTTTAAATGACATCACCATTGCTTGTAAAGGCATTGCTAATCTCGTTAACATGGGCGATTTAGCCGATGTACTAGGTGCAACTGAGAGTGAAAACTCAATGGGTGATGTACAGAAAAAGATGGATTTGATTGCTAATGATCTTTTTATTGATGCCTTAGAAAATAACGGTCACTGTGCTGGCATGGCATCAGAAGAACTTGATGAAATCCTAACGCTACCTGATGGTAAGCCACGAGGAAGTTACCTAGTAACGTTTGATCCTTTAGACGGCTCATCAAATATGGACATTAATATGGATGTCGGTGCTATTTTCTCTGTATTAAAAGCGCCCAAAGGCAAAGAAAACCCCACTGCAGAAGATTTTGCAAAGCCAGGCACAGAACAAGTTGCCGCTGGTTACTGCTTATACGGCCCTTCGAGCATGATGGTTTTAACCACAGGTTCTGGCGTGAATGGCTTTACCCTTTGCACTTCAATCGGTGAGTTTATCCTTACCCATCCTGACATGAAAATTCCTGAAGATACTTCAGAATACGCTATCAACTCCTCTAACCAACGCTTCTGGGAACCCGCTGTTCAAGAATATATTGCAGATTGTATTCAAGGCGAGGAAGGCAAGTTGGGCAAGCGCTATAATATGCGCTGGGTTGCGGCAATGGTGGGGGAAATTCACCGTATTCTTTGTCGTGGCGGTGTTTTCTTATACCCCATTGATGAGCGTAACCGTGATGTTGGCGGCAAGCTTCGTTTATTATACGAAGGTAACCCAATGGCAATGATTGTTGAGCAAGCTGGCGGCGCAGCTGATACAGGCTACGGTCGTATTATGGAAGTTCAGCCTAATGGCGACCCTCATCAGCGTGTACCTGTCATCATGGGTTCTAAAAACGAAGTTGAAAAAATATTAAGTTATCACAAAAGCTAATAATTAGCTGACATGGATAACGAACAAAGCCTCACATTGTGAGGCTTTGTTCATTTTAAGAGTTTAACATGCAGACTTAGCATGGAGGTCTTTATGTGGAGGCTTGATATTAAAATCAACTAAAGTTATGAAGTAATCACTCGCTCAATCATTAGCTGCACGCTACAATCTCCGCGAAACTCATTAACCTCTAATTTATACAGCAAATGAACGTCAGCCCCCTCTTCTGGCCACTCGCCCACATCGACATTAAAAGCTATAGCTTGAATCGTTCTCTGAGTCGATTGACTAACTTTAGAATTTCTCTGTTGATAACAAGGTCGAAGTATTAATTTTAAGTGCCTCTCTTTTAGTAGTCGTTTATTGATAAGTACGAATTGATTATCAAACACTGGGGCCGGAAAATTCTGCCCCCAAGGTGCGGCAAAGCGTAAAGAGTCGGCACTTTTCAAATTGAAATCATCCGCCTCTAACTGACCATCACTGTAGTGGATTTCTTGAAAAGTTTCATCATCGGCTTGTGCGGATACCACCTTACAAATAGCGTTGTTAAACGCCTCTAGCTGAGACTCATCTAAGCTCAACCCGGCAGCCATAGCATGACCACCAAACTTATCTAATAAGCCTTCATTGGCAGTGGCCACTTCGTCAAAGACATCACGAATGTGGATACTCGGAATGGAACGTGCTGAGCCTTTAATTTGACTATTTTTAGGATCGTCAACATCAGCAGGAGCAAAAATAACCGTAGGTCGATGGTAACGCTCTCTGACTCGTGCAGCCAAAATCCCGATAACACCTTGATGCCAAGTTTTTTGATACAAGCAAATAACAGGGGGCAAGTCACCTTTCAATTTATTGTTATCAAGCGCTTCTAACAGTACTAGTGCCTCCGCCTTCATACTCTCTTCAATGGCGCGACGCTCGATATTTAAATCATCCAATGCGCTCGCATAGTCCATGGCAATTTGTGGGTCATTGCACAATAAACACTCAATCCCTAAGGACATATCATCTAATCGCCCTGCCGCATTCAACCGAGGCCCACAGGTGAAACCTAAATCAGCACTCACCGCGTTTTGACTATTACGTTTAGCCACTTGAAACAAAGCCACAATGCCCGCACATGCCAAGCCGCTACGTAAACGACGTAGACCTTGTTCGACTAAAATACGATTATTATTATCCAATGGAACTACATCAGCAACAGTACCTAGCGCGACTAAATCAAGCAGCTCGGTTAAATTTGGCTCAGGAATATTATTGCTTTTGAAGTATTGCTCTTTTAGTAACGCACTTTTTAGCGACAACATCACATAAAAAATAACACCCACGCCGGCCAAATTTTTTGAAGGAAAATTACAGCCTACTTGGTTTGGGTTTACGATGGCATCAGCCTCAGGAAGCGTTTTAGCAGGCAGATGGTGATCGGTAATAATGACGGTATAACCGTGGGTCTTGGCATGTGCTACGCCCTTAATACTTGAGATACCGTTGTCTACAGTAATGATTAAATCAGGCGTAAAATTTGCCGCCTCATCGACAATTTCAGGGGTTAGGCCATAGCCATATTCAAAACGGTTTGGCACTAAATAATCAACCTGTTTGTGACCCATCATGTTTAACGCACGAACGGCTAGTGCCGTCGAGGTTGCGCCATCTGCATCAAAATCACCGACGATCAAAATACGCTGCTGATTATTAATCGCGTTAGATAAAAGTTCAGTAGCTTGCTCAACCCCTTTAAGCTGTGAAATAGGATGCAAGTTTTTAAGCTGCATGACAAGCTCACCGTGACTGTTCACGCCCCGCATAGAATAAACTCGATCCAGCAAACTGGCCTGTTTATCTTCGCCTGTAATATTACCTACTTGCTTACGCCTGACTAGTTTCATAGGTCAAGCTCGGTCAGAGAATTAGCTGCTTTTACCCAAAATTTCCAACGGGGCGTTGGGCGTGGCTGGATTCGTTTTCCATCGCAACTATCAATCTGGATGTTAATTTTCTTGTCTTTCCATAATTCAAATAACGGTTTAATGAGGCCCTCATCCAACGACTCGAGCTCTGCTTTATAAGCATCAAGATCATCATTAATCGCAGGCTCTACCAAGCTCTCATTAATAATAATTGTTTTAGTCATTGGAAGTTTTGAAAAGTCAAAGCGAGACATAGCGTTTTGATTCGTACCCAGTGAGTCGTCGTTTTGCTTATTTAGGTGCGATTGATAATCACACTGCGCAGCTGTGGCAAGCATCCTCCCCGATATCGCATTATCGCTCAAAACCAATGCTGTTGAATGTTCAATATTTTGCGGGACTCCTCCACCCCACAACCAGAGACTATTCACAGATGGAAGGCCCGCCATTTCTCTTTGCTGGTTAAGTGGGGCAGAGTGCAACAACATTTGCATTTCATTTTGTAACGCTTGCCAATTACGCTGACTTGAGTGAATTTGATAATGCGCGATGTTTTTTCTCATAACATCATCTATCGGCGTAGTACTCAGCGTTTCGACACCTGCAACTGATAAATACCACTGGCTGTTAGAGCCAATAATAAAGGTTAAACCATCTTGCTTAAAATGCGTATTCAGTAAGTCAATGAATTCATTAGCTTCAGCAAATGTCAGATCGGTTATTTTATCCGTCAGCGTAATATCACTCATCCCCACCACTAAGTGCGCAGGGTCGGCACACAGCAATAACGAACCTTTTGGCGGTAGTGAGTTGCAATGTACTTGATAACGGAAATGTGCGACAGGTAACTCAGCTTTCGTTGAAACACCTATTGAAAAGAATAAACTCGCATGTATTCCAAGAAGTTCTTGTTGTTTTGAATGATAGTTTTGTAAAAGCTTTACAAGATAATGACTCTTCACATCAAATTGATAGCCCTTTGTCCAACGTTTTAACGGTTGAAAAAGTTGCGGAATAATTAAATGTACAAAAGGTTTGTTAGGCATACTGAAAGAGCTTACCGTGAAAGGTTAGCAGTTGCCATAAAAAATGGTCGGGATGGCCAGATTCGAACTGACGACCACCACACCCCCAGTGTGGTGCGCTACCAGACTGCGCTACATCCCGAAACTTTTATTCCAACTTTGTTTCCTTAATCAAAAAACTTGGGGTGAAATCAGATAAAAGTGCAAACGTAGGATACAGGATGGCAAGGCAAATATCACCCCGATTACAAAACAAAAGACAAATATAAATTACAGGCAATAAGCCATCCATATTTGCACAATAATTATGCATTATACTTACTAATAATTCTGGTGTATTAGTACATTATTAAGCTATTATATAAGGATTGGGATTTATGTTATACACATGATTCTTTTGATAAATTTAAGAAACATACATAATTAAGCCATAGTGATAGAGCAACCGATTAATCTATCACACTAAGATATGCTACACCTCATCTCCTTTTTAGCACCTTCATTCTGAACTAAGTAGTCAATAAACGTGTTAAAAGGTAGAGTAGGTTTAATTATAAAAATTAAGTGAGAAAACAATGATTTTTTCTATAGATGTTGAAGATTGGGCGCAGTCTGTTTTAAACCCTAACAATCCTGTCACCAATCGTGTGCTTGATAGTAGTTTACGGCTATTGGATATTCTCGATGAGCATGATCATAAAGCAACTTTTTTCACCTTGGGTAATGTTGCTCAGAAACACCCAGAATTAATCCGTAAAATAGCTGATGCGGGGCACGAAGTCGCATCGCATGGTTTTAACCATCAATCTATTTTTAATCTTACGCCTAATCAAGTCCGTGAAGATGTTTCAAGCTCGATTAAACTACTTGAAGATACTTCAGGTCAAAAAGTTATCGGTTTTAGAGCGCCAGATTTCTCGATTCGAGAATACTTATTCGAATGGTACTGTGAAGCGCTTGCTGAAAATGGCGTAAAATACGACTCTTCGCTATTTCCCATGAAAGTTGTGAAATACGGTATTGAAAAAGAATATTCGCTAAAAATATTTAATAAATATAACTTAAATGAACACTATTTAAGTTATATGAATCTATTCGGTTATAAGCTACCGTTTTTTGGTGGTGGCTGGTTTCGCATTACCCCTTATTCAGTCACTAAACACTTAAGCCAAAAGCTTGATCCTAAACGTGCTGTATTCTATATGCACCCTTATGAAATTGACCTTGAAGAACTTGCAGCCGTACAACGCGCACATGATCATATTCCATTAAAATGGCGAGCTTCTCAGTTTATTGGTCGACCTACTGTTGAAAAGAAGTTACATAAGCTGATGACAGATTTTCAATTCACATCCTTTGCTAATGAATACTATAGCGATGCATCTTTACTCATCCCGCAATCCACATCAAGTAACCATGCGGAAGATAAAGTGGTTGACATTAAAAGTGGGCTTGCTGCAAAGACTTCTTTTTCTTAAAAACTCTAACGTCACAGCTAGGTTTTTAGCTTTAATGTGTGACATGTAACCCTACTAGTTTGAGTCTTAAAAGTTTAGCCACCATTGCTAGCATTTACTCACCCGCAACCATCATGCCCTCTATCAAAATAGACCCTGTTTGTGTCGCTGAACGAGGATCAACATCATTGCCTACTGCAACGATATTCTGAAACATTTCTTTTAAGCTACCGGCAATGGTCACCTCTTCAACAGGAAACTGGATTTCTCCGTTTTCTACCCAAAAACCTGCTGCACCTCTTGAGTAATCACCCGTCACGCCATTAATACCGCTTCCAATTAACTCAGTCACGAGCAAACCTGTACCCATTATTTTTAATAACTCATCAAACGTTTGACCGGTTGAATCTAAGGTTAAGTTATGTGTTCCACCTGAGTTAGCAGTTGATTGTAAGCCTAGCTGGCGGGCTGAATAGCTTCCCATAATGTAGTTTTGTAACACACCCTCAATCACAATATCTCTATCAGAAGTTGCAACACCATCTCTGTCAAAATAAGAACTACCGAAACCTGAAATAAGGTGAGGCTGTTCATGCAAATGAATAAAGTCTGGGAAAACTTTTTCACCTTTTGAACCCAATAAATACGTCGTTTTACGGTATTGCGAACCGCCTGAGATAGCGCTGGTAAAGTGACTGATAATACTACGTGCCATCTCCGGTGAATAAAGCACAGACGATTTTCGGGTACTAATCTGACGCCCTTTTAAACGACCTAAAGTTAACTCAGCAGATTTTTTGCCGACACTTATCGCGGATTCTAACGCCTCATGCTGGCGGCTGGTTGTATACCAATAATCACGTTGCATCGCCGTAGTATTGGGTGCCTGTGCAATCACCGAACAACTTAAATTATGACGACTCGATGGCGTGACTCCCGTAAAACCATACGAGTTTGCAATTACAGATAAGCCACTGTAAGTACTGATACTAGCACCATCAGAATTGATAATACGCTCATCATAATTTAGTGCTGCTTGCTCACAAGCGGTGGCGATTTGAATCGCATCTTCGGCACTCAAATTCCATGGATGATAAAGATCTAAATCACCCTTTTCTGTTGCCATCAGATCTGCATCCGCTAAACCCGTATATTTATCTTCGCCGGTAAATTTTGCAATATTACAAGCAGCCTTAACGGTATCTTCTATGGCTTGCGCAGATAAGTCTCCAGTAGTGGCAGAGCCTTGATGTTGCCCCATGTAAACGGTAAGACTTAGACCTTGATCACGATGATATTCAAGCTTATCGACATTTTCTTGATGAATTTCAACCGATAAACCAGAACCCCGGTTTAAGCTTAATTCAGCATCTGATGCGCCGTATTTTTTGGAAAACTTAAGAACCGTTTCAGCCAACTCTCGTAGCTCTACATCTGCTTTTTGTAATTCTTCTGTATTCATGACTGCAGCTCCGTACCACCTACGGTCAGACCGTCAATTTTCAAGGTTGGTTGACCCACACCCACAGGGACGCTTTGCCCTGCTTTACCACAAACTCCAACCCCTTTATCTAACGCCAAATCATTACCAATCATGCTGACTTTGGTTAACACATCAGGGCCATTGCCAATCAGTGTCGCACCTTTTACAGGCCGTGTGACTTTACCATTCTCAATCAAATAAGCCTCTGATGCGGAAAACACAAACTTACCTGAAGTTATATCAACCTGCCCTCCGCCAAAATTAACCGCATATAAGCCATTTGTTACCGATGCAATAATTTCTTGCGGGTCTTCTTTACCTGCCAGCATATAAGTATTGGTCATTCGTGGCATAGGCAAGTGCGCGTAGGATTCACGCCGACCATTACCGGTTGATTGCTCACCCATTAATTTTGCGTTGAGTTTATCTTGCATATAACCTTTTAAAACACCGTCTTCAATCAACGTTGTGCAATTGGTTGGCGTACCTTCATCATCAATATTTAAGGAGCCTCGGCGATTCTCTAAGGTTCCATCATCCACCACGGTAACACCGTTTGATGCAACCTTTTCCCCTACTCGACCACTAAAGGCTGACGTGCCTTTGCGATTAAAGTCACCTTCTAAGCCATGCCCAATCGCCTCATGCAATAACACCCCAGGCCATCCCGAACCGAGTACTACCGTTTGACTACCTGCTGGTGCTGCCACTGCATCTAAGTTTACCAATGCCAAGCGTACAGCTTCTTGCGCATATTCCCTAACTCGGTCGGCTTGGGTAAAGTAATCAAAACCAAAACGACCTCCACCTCCGGTGCCCGCAGATTCACGCTTACCGTCTTTTTCAACCACTACAGTAATGTTCATACGCACCAGAGGACGAATATCAGCATTCAAATTACCCTCATTATCTGCAATTAAGATGTGCTCATGTACGCCTGCAATGTTCGCTATGACTTGTTGCACGTATGGGCTAGCCGCTCTTGCTTCTTTATCTGCTAGGTTTAATAAAGCTATTTTTTCATCCTCGGTCATTGAGGCCAATGGATTATCCATCTGATACAGTGCTTTTATTTTTTGAGTATCTTTCGCTTGCCAGGCCTGCACTCGACCTGTTTGACCCGCTTTACCAATCCCCGCTGCAGCCTTGGCAGACGCGATAAGCGCATCAAAAGAGATCTCATCAGAATATGCAAAGCCTGTTTGCTCCCCCACCACCATACGCACACCCACACCCTGCTCTATACTGTAAGTACCATTTTTGATAATGCCATCTTCTAAGCCCCAGGATTCAAAACGATTTGATTGAAAGTATAAATCAGCTAAATCAGCGCCCTTTAAGTGAAAAAAAATCTTCTCTATATCAGAGGTATTAAGGCCAGCAGGTTCAAGTAACTGTTGTTCTACTTGTTGAAAGGGAGATGCGTTCATTGTGTGATGTGACTCAGTTGATGGAGGATATAACTAATCGCTCTGTGGTTATAGTTTAAAATGCTGGAGAACTGGAAAGCTCTTACGGAGTTTTTTCTGTGCAGTAAGGTCAATATTCATAGTAATAATGCCCGTACCTTTTAAGCGTAGACCGTGTACCTGTCCTAGATAATCCACCATCATACTATGACCATAAGTACGCCTACCATTTACATGGTAACCACCCTGTGCAGGCGCAACCACGTAACATTGATTTTCAATAGCGCGTGCTTTGATTAAGGGTTCCCAGTGAATTTTTCCGGTGGTTTTAGTAAATGCAGAAGGAATCAAAAAAATCTCAGCGCCTTGTTTGACCATTTCTCGATAAAGCGAAGGAAACCGTAGGTCATAGCAAATAGACATGCCAATTTTACCAAAAGGCGTATCTACGACCACAACTTTATCGCCAGCTTGAAACGTATCGCTTTCCTTATAAATTTCTTTTTTTCCTTTGCTTCCTGCCGAGCTTTCACAATCTAACTCTACATCAAACAGGTGGATTTTATTATAACGTGCGACGATTTCACCCTGATCATTAAACATGATAGAGGCGGCACTGGCTCGCTGTGCTTCAGTTTTTTCGATAGGCTCTACTTTAAGCGGAATCGAGCCTGCTACGATCCAAACTTTATTATCAATAGCACATTGTTTAATAACATCTTGAATCATTCCCTGCCCTTGCTGTTCGGCAAGTTCAATATTTTCTGATTCATGTATCGCCATCAAGGCAAAGCTTTCTGGTAACACCACTAATTGCGCGCCCTTTTGTGCTGCCTCGCGTATTAAGCGAGCAGCCTCCATTAAGTTAGCTTTTATTTGCGGGCCTGATGCCATTTGTATGGCGGCTATTTTGCTCACTTGTTAGGATTTACCATCTAAAAAAGCAAGAATTTCTGTTTCAATATTGGCTTTACTAATCACCACACTCTGCGTGATTTTTTTACTAAATAAATCATTAATCGAATCAGGTATTCCAATTTCTGCTTTCTTTGCAATCGCCTTTAAAGCATCAATGTCGCTACTGCCTGTTTCTCCTGTTAATGCATTCGCAATAGTGGGAGAAAACTTTGTCCATTCTGCAGTAGAGTAAACGATGGTTTTTAAAGACTGATCACGGCAAGTATCATAAGCTTTAAAACAGGTAGCGGTATGCGGGTCCATCAAATAACCGTCATCAAAGGCTTCCTGAATATATTTTTTACCTTCATCATCGGTACAGAAGTCAGCTATAAAAATCTCTTGGACTTGTGCTAACTCGCCCTGAGTCAGGGTATATTTCTTTTCAGAATCCAATGCCTGCATCAACTCTTTGGTACGTTCAGTGCCAAATAAGTCAAATAAAATACGCTCCACATTGGATGACTTTAAAATATCCATAGCCGGGGATGTTGTCGCAATGACCGAAGCATTGCTAATATCGTACACGCCGTTGTTAATGAAGTGGGTCAGCACATTATTATTGTTGGATGCGATCAATATTTTTTCAACCGGCAAACCCATTTTCATCGCATAGTAACCCCCTAAGGCATTACCAAAGTTACCGCTAGGCACATCCAAATAAACCTTATCACCCAAGCTAATGGCATCTTGTCGAACCAGTTCAAGATAGCTGTGTATGTGATACATCAACTGAAAAATAATACGTCCAAAATTCACTGAGTTTGCGGCCGATAGAGAAATATTCTTTTCTTGTAACTTGGCATTAAAAGTATCCGAACCCAATAAGCTTTTAAGTGCACTTTGCGCATCATCAAAATCACCATGAATGCCGATAACTTTTAAGTTAGACGCATCCTCGGTAACCATTTGTAGGCGCTGCACATCGGATGTACCACCATCAGGATACAAACACACGACGCGTACATTTTCGCGATTTTTAAACGTATCTAAAGCAGCAGGCCCGGTATCACCACTGGTCGCTGCCATGATTAAATATTCTTCATTTTTATCTTGCGCTAATGATGACAATACCTTGCCGAAAGGCTGCAATGCCATATCCTTAAAGGCGCGCGTAGGCCCATGCCAAAGCTCACTGACAAAGAGATCATCTTTAACTTTCACTAAAGGGGCAGGGTTGCAAGCTTTATTGGAACAATCATCAAATTGATCATACAAAGCCAAAGCTTCATCAATCACTGCATCTTTAATATCAATATCAAAGGCGGATAAAATACTGCGTGCTAATGTTTTATAGTCTTTATTGAGATGCTCTTCTAAAAAATCATGCCCAAGTTTAGGCAATGATTCAGGCGAATAAATTCCACCAAACGAGGACATTGGCCCTAGAATCGCTTCTGAAAAGCTTACTGACTTTGGGCTTACGCCATCATTACCGCGTGTTTCTGTAAATTTCATTTTAGACCTAAATTGTTTCTATATATTAACTCAGTGCTTCAACTCTAATACGCATAACATCACCTTGAATGACCGCCAAACCTTCAATCAGAGCTAATGCCTTATTCATATCACCTTCGTTTACGCGGTGTGTTAATAAAATAATATCGACATTTTCACCTTGTTGCTTAGATTCTTTTTGAATAAAGGCCTCAATACTAATATTTTCATCACCTAAAATACGTGTTACTTCAGCTAGCACCCCCGCTTCGTTTTTCGCAGACAAGCGTAAGTAGAATGCCGTTTCAACGGAATCCATACCCAAAATAGGCGTATCTGCAAGTTCACTCGGCTGAAATGCTAAATGAGGCACACGGTTTTCAGGGTCTGTCGTCAAGGTACGTGTCACATCAATAATATCCGCAATCACCGCCGAAGCTGTTGCCTCATCACCTGCACCTGCACCGTAATACAAAGTTGCGCCTACCGCATCACCTTTTACCAAAACAGCATTCATCACACCATTAACGTTAGCGATTAAACGATCCTTAGGAATAAGCGTCGGATGTACACGTTGCTCAATACCTGCATCGGTTCTTCTCGCCACACCTAAGTGTTTGATTCGATAACCTAGCTCTTCTGCATAAGCAACATCTTCTTGGGTAATTTTGGAAATACCTTCGGTATAAGTTTTATCAAACTGCAAAGGAACACCAAAAGCAATGGATGATAAAATACTTAATTTATGCGCGGCATCTATGCCCTCCACATCAAACGTAGGATCAGCTTCTGCATAGCCTAATGCCTGAGCCTCGGCGAGGACATCATCAAAATCTCTGCTTTTTTCACGCATTTCACTCAGGATAAAGTTACCTGTTCCATTAATAATCCCAGCTAACCACTCCACACTATTTGCAGCCAAACCTTCTCGCAAGGTTTTGATAATAGGAATACCACCAGCAACAGCTGCTTCAAAGGCTACCACTACACCCTTCTCTTGCGCTCTAGCGAATATTTCATCGCCGTGAATAGCAATTAATGCTTTATTTGCCGTAACCACATGCTTACCATTTTCAATTGCTTGTAAAACCAATTCTTTAGCGGGTGAGTAACCACCAATTAATTCAACAACAATATCAATATCAGGATCATTAACGACTTCATTTGCATCTTTCGTAAGACGAATATCTTTTACACCAAGTTCTGCCGCACGCTCTGGCTCTAAAGTTGCAATGAAATCAATTTCTATACCCCGCCCAGCACGGCGTGCTATTTCTTCTGCATTTCTTTTTAATACCGTAGCCGTACCACCGCCCACAGTGCCCAAGCCTAATAAGCCAACTTTAACAGGTTTCATTTTTACACGCCTAATATACGAATTAATGATAATACGCCGAACATTAACACACACACCTTGACTGTCAATCGTGATTCACTATGATAAAGCATTGAAATCCTAATAAGTTAAAAACGATGAAGTTTGCTGAAGATCATAATGATGCGCAATATAAAATCACTGCCTATGATGCGCAGGGCATTTATATCAATGGACGATTGTTTGAACGCTCGGTATTACTCTCACCAATGAACATTATTGATGACTGGAAACCGAAGATTTTTACTGAATTGAAAGCAGAACACCTTGATTCCTTTTACGCCTTAAAGCCTGAAGTCATCATACTCGGGACAGGTAGCAAACAAACCTTTCCTGATGCAGAAATACTTAGGCGCTTAACACAGGAAAAAACAGGCTTTGAGATCATGGATACTCAAGCGGCATGCCGTACGTTTAATATTATTATGGCCGAAGGGCGCAATGTTGTTGCCGGTTTTTTTATTTCGTAAATAGAAACCTCGGCATCACTTGGACGAGAAAAAAGAGATAGAATTGTTCATTCTTTATTCAAAATAACACGTAATAGCACTGCTTGCTACTACGTATAATTTTGGATGGAAGATGGAAAAATGATAGCCTTTTTTATCCCTTCATGAGTTATACCTAGGTCTCTTATAAGACAAAAAAATAGCAACTCAAAGAGTTGCTATTTTTAATAGCTTAAATTGGAAGCTACTATTTAATATCTATTTCTACTCGACGTGCCTCACTAGGCTCACCTGTCCCCGTAGTCTCTACAGGATTTTTGATTTTAAGCCGCGTACTTTGAATTCCTGCTGCCATCATCACCAATGAAACAGTTTCAGCACGGCGGCTTGCAAGACCGCGATTATAGTTTCGATCACCACTGGGGTCATGAAAACCATAAATCGTCGCAGTTGCCTTATCGTTAGCTTTCATATAAGACAGCAGTTGCGCAAATGACCCGTCATTATCTCTAGGGTTATTTGCTTTATCGTATTCAAAATAGACCTTTGCTTTAGAAGTAGTAAGCTCTGTAGTAGCAGAAGTAGGCACTGGTTTTTCTTCAGCAGGACTAGGAGCTGGCTTAGCTTCAACCTCAGCTTCAACCACCTCAACCTTACGTGTTTCAGTCGCTTTATTACCTGCTTTATCAATAGCAGTATAGGTAACCACATAGTTCCCAGCTGTATTGCTATCGACTTTACCACTAACATCAACAGCTACACTACCATCTTCTTTGTCCGTCGCAGTTGCACCTGCTTCGCTATAACTATCTCCTACCGTTAAGCGTATGCTTGAAGCACTATTCAATACTATTTCAGGTGCTTCTGCATCAGCTGCCGTAACAATTACAGTTCGAGTAACTGTAGCGCTGTTTCCTGCAGAATCCTTCGCCGTATAGTTAATCGTTGCCTGACCAACCTTTGTCGTATCGACAGACCCTTCAACCACTACTTTTACATCACCGTCTACCACATCTACCGCAGTGGCTCCATCCTCTTCATAGGTTTCCCCTACTTTTAAGTTTAGCGTTTCACTGCCATTCAAGGTAACTTTTGGCGCCGCCTTATCTGGCGCACTTACAATGACTTTTCGTACTAACTCAGTAACATTACCTGCATCATCTTTAACTCGATAGGTGATAAGATATTCACCTGCTTTTGACGCATTAACCTCACCGGTTACATCAATCACTTTCAGTTCACCATCAACATTATCAATCGCTTTAGCACCTTTCTCGATATAGTCTTCACCGATAAGTAACTGAATGACAGACTCTCCATTAAGTGTAATAACAGGGGACTCTGAATCGGGATCAGTAACAATCACCTTACGCGACTTTGATGTTTTGTTACCCGCTTTGTCGGTCGCAGAATAAGTAACTACATACTCGCCTGCTTTGCTAGTGTCAACCATGCCTTCGGTTATTACCCTAAGCTCACCATCAGGAATATCTGTTGCAACAGCACCTTCATCCACATAAAGATCACCGGTCTTCACATAAACCACTTCATCCTTCACTAAGGTTATTTCAGGTGCTTCGGTATCTTTAGCCACAACAATTACCTTACGAACTTCGGTTGCCGAATTACCTGCCGCGTCTGTTACTGAATAAGTAATTTCGTATTCACCCGGAGCTTGAGTATCAACCAAACCCGTCGTCGTCACCGCTAAATCACCATCAATCCCATCGATCGCTTTAGCACCCGCATCTTGATACGTTTCACCGGTAAATAATTTCACCACGGGGTTATCGTTCAAGGTTATCAATGGAGCCACGGTATCCGGTGCAACAATTAATTTCTCAACCGTTCTGACCTTTTCGGGTATTTGACAAGACTTACCATTAGGGCCATAGCCCATCGCCCACATTAATAATAACAGGAAGGCTAAAAGAAGTGCGATGAGCCACCAGACCCAGCGAAAGCCTGACCAGTGACGTGAGATGTTTTGTTCATTATTGGTATTCATTATAACTTACCTCCGTCCAGTTCATCCTGCCATTTCATTAATTTTTCCCACTCATTCTTTGCTGCTAAATCCGATTGGGCAGACCATGTTTCAGGATTCGCCAAGGTAAAGCTAGGCCCCGCCTTATCAAGGATTGTTTGAATAACTGTTATTTTCGTAGCAGCCAAATCACTAAACGTATGAATACCTTCTGCATGAATTAGCTCATTAATTTTAGGACCTATTCCTTCGATTACAGTGAAATCATCGTGATCCCCTTTACGGCGCATCGTAAAGCCCGCAGCTTTTGCTTTATCAACATCAGCAACAGAACCCACAGTTGCTGCCGCCTGTTCTTTATCGCGATAGCCTTTTAGTTCTGCTTCTAACTTTTGCAACTTCGCTGATTCATTTGTCTCACCTGACAAAGTTTTAGAACTATCAGGATAAACGCCCCCATCAAGAATATCTTGCAGTGCTTTTAGTGCGGCCCAACGATTATTACTCACTAAATGGGCTTGATCTGGCCATGTACCTGGATTAGCCATTTTGTACTGCGGCCCTGCTTTATCTAGGATTGTCTGTAAACGAGCTGGCTCAACCTCTGAAAGTTCTTTAAAGGTTTTAATGCCATCCGTATAAATTAGCTCACTAATTTTAGGACCTATTCCTTCAATAGCGGTGAAGTCACCCTCTTTTTTCACAGTAATTCCTGCGGATTTAGCAGCGCCAAAATCTAATTTAGGCACTGAAACAACGCCTTTATTTACGCTTGATTTTATTGAACTATCCGGATAAACACCCCCATCGAGCACATCTTGCAATGACTTTAATGCAGACCAGCGATTATTACAGGCCAAAGTTGCTTGATCAGACCAAGTACCAGGATTTGCCATTTGGAACTGCGAACCGCCTTTCGTTAAAATCCCTTGAATTTTTCCTGTATTCGCTTCAGATAAATCTGCTAAGTTCTTAATACCATTATCTTGCAATAGCTCGGCAATTTTAGGCCCTACTCCCTCTATCGCGGTTAAATCATTCTCATCTTTTATTGCTATGCCAGAAGATTTTGCGGCAACTAAGTCAAGCTTTGGAGCTTGTTTTAATAATGAAACCTCTCCTTCTAAATCAGTAACTTTGTTACCTATATGGGTTTTCTCTTGTTCAAGTTTTCCGATCAAAGATAGGTGTTGCTTATTGTCGCTTTCAAAACGATTTAAGTTATTTTCTAAGTTTGCTATTTTTGCGTTTTCAGCTTCTAAACGAGCTAACTTTTCTTTTTGCGCATCAAAGTCTGACAACTTTTTCTTTAACAGATCCAGCTCTTTGTTTTCATTTTCCAGCTTACTAATCAACGATAAGTGCTGTGTATTATCACTTTTGAAACGGGCTAAGTCATTTTCCAAGTTCTTAGCTTTGGCACTATTTGCTTCTAAGTTTAATATTTTTTCCTCTTGTGCTTCAAACTTAGCTTTTTGGGCTTTTAAATCAGCAAGTTCTTTATTTTCTTTTTCAAGGCGACTAATTAATGCAAGTTGTTTTGGCTCGTCATCTTCTAAGTCGTTTAGTTTTTCTTGTAAACCATGAAGGTGTTTATTTTCACTTTCCAGCTTTTCTATTTGGGCACGATAGCGTGTTGCTTTTGAATGAAGGTCAGCGAGTTCATCGCCTTCTTTTTCGGCTTTGCTTTCAAAGTTCTTAATATTGTATTTAAGTGCCGAAATCTGAGAGTTCTCTTCTTTTAGCCTCCTAAGATCCGCTTTCTGAGATTCAAAACCAGATAATTTCGATCTCAAAACGGAGATTTCAGCATTCTCTTTTTCTAACTGACTGATTAATGCCAGGTGCTTTGGGTTATCAACCTCAACCCTTTTCTCTACTACGTCGGACTTCCTAGATTCAAATTTCGACACCTTACTCATTAGTCCAGAAATCTGACTATTTTCACCTTCTAGTTTACTGATCAGTGACAGGTGCTTAGGGTTATCCACTTCAACAATTTTCTCTACAATTCGCTCAACTGGGGGCTCTGCATGTTTGAAACGACGTGCCAACCAACCAGCTAGAAGCCAACCAATTAAGCCACCAGCCAAATAAGGCCAAAGCTTACAGAGAAAAAAAGACATGGGGGAACTCCTTTATGTGTTGTAATTAAATTGGTTTTTATAATTTTGAGTATTTGAAATATAGGTGATTTTTTTGACAATAACAATTTTTATTCTGACATTAGCTTATTTTTTATACGATACCGCTTATCTATTCCACACTACCGGCAATCCAAGATTTAAACGACAAAATCATGCCGTTGCTATCTCTAGTCGGGACTACAGCAAGATGACCCAATAAATTGGGCTTGTGGACAAGGGTAATCTCCATAGCAACAGTAAACACAGCACTCACCTTGCTTGGTTTTGATCACAACTTTACACGCATTGCAGCGATAACTAAATTGACAGGTATTTTCAGGCATTTGTTCTTGCTGAGCTTCGCCACACTCTGGGCAGCTTAATATTGAATCCGTAATCATTAGTACTTCGCCTCACGTTTTTCATTGAAGCAAAAAGCATAACATTAGATAATCTATTTTTCTTTTCAAATAAAACCTGTGTCCTTACTCAGCACCCTAGAATTTATTAACCTTCCACAAAACCAGCAATTATTACAAGCACAACGCTTGTTTCATGGGCGGGGTCACGCCTACCCCAACTTACACCACCTCACCATCGACTGGTTACCACCCGTCATACTTATTACACTATATGAAGCTGAGGACACTACGGATATTAAAGATTTAGCGAACGAACTCCAGCAATTATTACCGGAGTGCCAAAGTATCCAGCTACAACACCGCTATAAGCAGCTTGGGCCAATAGACATTATCAGCGGAAAAAAAATTCATCAACTAACGATTAATGAAGAAGGTTTGAACTATCAAATTCAACTTGGAAAGTCGCGCAATACAGGGCTATTTTTAGATATAAAAAATGGGCGTAGATGGGTAAGAGACCACTCTCAAGATAAACGTGTACTGAACCTTTTTTCGTACACCTGTGGTTTTTCAATTGCCGCTATAGCAGGTGGGGCAACATCCGTTGTTAATATTGATATGAGCAGCCCTGCACTAACCGTTGGCAGAGAAAATCACCGACTCAATAAACAATCATTAAAGCAGGTGAACTTTGAAAAGCTAAATATATTCAAATCGTTCGGACGTTTAAAAAAGCGCGGACCATTTGACTTGTTAATTTGTGACCCACCCACCTTTCAAAAAGGTAGCGTGAATATCATCAGAGATTATCCAAAAATACTTAAACGCCTCGATGAGTTCATGGCACCTGCAAGCACCCTTTTGTTATGCTTAAACGCCCCCGAACTGGGGGCTGAGTTTCTACATGATAATATGCAGAAACTCGCGCCTGGATATAAATTTACTAGAAGTATTCCCACACCAAAAGTTTTCAAAGAAGCTGAAAATAAAGGCCTCGTAGTACTGGTTTTTAGCAAGGCTTAACACCCTCCCCCCCCATAAAAAAACACAAAAATTCATCGTGTTTTTCGGCCTTTCAGGACAAGTTTAAAAAGATCAACTAAAAATCGCCTTCAATATATAGAAGAACACAATAGAAAGAGCCGCGCCTGCAGGCAATGTAACCACCCACGACATGAAGATATTACGTACCACATGCAAATCAATAGCCGCAATACCACGCGCTAAGCCAACACCTAAAATTGCGCCCACCAATATTTGCGTAGTAGACACAGGAAGACCAGTATAAGAGGCTAAAACAACCGTTGTTGCTGCTGCAATTTCTGCTGAAAAGCCACGCGTTGGGGTTAACTCTGTAATATTTTTGCCTACCGTTTGCATAACCCTATAGCCCAACGTTGCCAAACCAATCACGATACCAAGACCACCCACTAAGAGCACCCAGCCTGGTAATGTTGATTTTGCCATAACCGTACCACTTTGAGCAATACTGATAACAGCTGCCATTGGCCCTACAGCATTAGCAACATCGTTTGAGCCATGTGCAAAAGCCATTGCGGCTGCTGTAAATACCATCATCACAGCGAATATTTTTTCCACATTAACAAAGTGAGAGCGTACCTCTTGGCTTTTATCAAATTTAACACGACTTATTAAATATGCACCAATTAAAGCGACAATAACACCTACTCCGGCTGCATACAAAAACTCAAACCCACCATTAACATCAAGCCCTATATGCTTTAAACCCTTTTTTATTGTTACCAAGGAGATTACGAAACCCACAATAAATAGATAAAAAGGCCCATATTTTTTAGCATTTGCCAACGGGTCTGTGGTGTTCATGATTAACCTTTGAATACTAGTGAACACAGCGTAAGCGATACTACCTGCTAACAGAGGCGAAACAACCCAACTCATGACAATCGACCCAACTTTACCCCAACTTACCGCATCGGAACTAACACCCACCGCAGCAAAACCTACCACTGCACCAACAATACTGTGTGTCGTCGAAACAGGCCAACCTTTCATTGAAGCAATCAGTAGCCAAGTTCCCGCAGCCAGCAAAGAAGCCAGCATACCCCAAATTAATAAGTCGGGATTTCCATCAAAGGCATTTAAATCAACAATGCCTTTGCGAATCGTTTTAGTGACTTCACCACCGGCAAGATAAGCCCCTGCAAACTCAAAAATAGCGGCGATGATAATTGCTTGCTTAATCGTTATTGCTTTCGAGCCAACAGATGTTGCCATTGCGTTGGCAACATCATTAGCACCAATACCCCAAGCCATAAAAATACCGAACACGGCAGCAAGAATAATATATACCGTGGCTGTATCAGATAAAAAATCCATCAGGTGTATCCTCTATTGTTATCGAGCAATCATTAGTGAAAGACGACTACCAACACGTTCTGCATTGTCGGCCACATTACCGACCCAATCAATCAGGCGGTAAGTAAAAATAACATCGACAGGACCTAAGTCTTTTTCCAAATCAAACAAAGTCTGGCGTAACGAGAGTTGCATCGTATCCGTCTCACTTTCGATATCACCCAGCTCAACCAGCATTTTTTCAACCAAGTCGACTTCTAAGCCTCGAAAGCCTGTTTCAACAAGTTCATCAAGCTCATTAATCACATCTAAAGCTTTTCTGACAGTGTCAACACAACGCTGTGTATAGGTTAAAAATAGCGTTCTCATTGCTTCTGGTAACTGCATATTACGGCCAACGATGAGTGATGCAACATCCTTTGCTTGATTTGCGATAATATCCTGACGAAGTAACACATCCAAAACATCACGCCGATCAACTGGCATAAACAAACCTTTTGGCAGATGGGTACGTAGCTCTCTTTTCATATCATCGGCATCGTGCTCACCTTTGTTAATTTCTTGTTGAGCAGCGATGACTTTCTCAAAGTTATCTTCATTCATACCTTCTATCAAAGGCACTAAATGCTTGATCCCACGATAAACACAATACATGTGCTCTTGCAATGGCGTGATAGGAGAGCGACCAAAAAGGCCAGAGAGATAATTTTTAGCAACCATAATAGAAGCACCAATAAAGAGGGGGTATTGGTGGCGCATTTTATGGCTTTAGAAAAGGTGAGTAAAGGATATTTATGAACTAATCTTAAAACAAAAAATAAACCCCTGATTTTCAAAGAAAACCAAGGGCTTATTTACCAAACGCTGTCGAATTCTGTTAAGACATTTTAAGCATCAACTTATTCAGTTTATTAACAAAGCCAGCAGGGTCTTCAAGCTGCCCACCTTCTGCCAGCAAGGCTTGGTCGAACACAATTTCTGCCCAGTCTGTAAACTGCTCATCATCCGTTTCAGCTTCCATACGCTCAATCAAGGGATGCGTCGGGTTAACCTCAAGAATCGGCTTATTACTTGGCATATCATGCCCTGCCTGCTTCATTAAGTTTTGCATATACAGCGCCATATCTTGCTCACTTAGCACGATACATGCAGGTGAGGACGTTAGACGATGCGAAACACGCACATCTTCCACCTTATCACCCAGTACGTCTTTTAACTGTTTGATAAGACTACCTGCTTTCTCTTCAATTTCCTCCTGCTCTTTCTTATCTTCGTCACTATCAAACTTGCTTAGATCAAGATCACCTTTTGCGACTGATTTAAGTTTCTTGCCATCAAACTCTTGCAAACCATTAACTAACCACTCATCAACACGGTCTGTTAATAATAAGACCTCGATACCTTTTTCACGGAAAATCTCTAAGTGAGGGCTATTTTTTGCTGCTGCAAAAGTCTCTGCCGTGATGTAGAAAATCTCTTCTTGCTCATCTTTCATACGAGAAACATAGTCTTCTAGTGTAACCGTTTGCTCAGTACTATCTGATTCAGTCGATGAGAATCGAAGCAACTTGGCAATTTGCTCTTTATTCGCCATATCTTCACCAGGGCCTTCTTTCATCACCTGACCAAATTCATTCCAGAACTTTTGGTAATCCTCTTTTTTATTCTTTGCCATCTTATCCAAGAGACCCAGAATCTTTTTCACCGATGCTTTACGCATTGAATCAACTGCACGATTACTTTGTAATATCTCGCGCGACACATTCAAAGGAAGATCACTAGAATCAATCACTCCACGCACAAAGCGTAAGTATTTTGGCATCAAGTGATCGGTATCATCCATAATGAAAACACGTTGCACATACAGCTTAATACCGTTCTTTTGCTCAGGCTCCCATAAATCAAAAGGGGCTTTTGAAGGCACATAAAGTAATGATTTATATTCTAAGCTGCCTTCTACATGGTTATGGCTCCATGCCAGTGGGTTCTCCCAATCATGTGAAATATGCTTGTAAAACTCTTGGTAGTCTTCGTCTTTAAGGCTACTTTTAGATTCTGTCCAAAGCGCGTTCGCTTTATTGACAACTTCCCATTCTTCTGTCAGCTTTCCTTCTTCATCTGCCTTCAACATTTTAACCGGTAACGGGATATGATCTGAATAGGTTGAAATAATATTGCGCAAACGATAGCTATCAGCAAACTCTTTTTCTTCTTCTTTTAAATGCAGTACGATTTCAGTTCCATGCGTTTCTTTTTTAGTCTCTTCTAAAGTAAAACCATTTTCACCGTTTGACTCCCAAATTACGGCTTGACCAGGTTTATCCCCTGTTCTGCGTGTGGTCAGGGTAACTTTATCTGCAACAATAAAGGATGAATAAAAACCCACACCAAATTGACCAATAAGATTAGAATCTTTAGCCGCATCACCCGTCATTTTTGACAAAAATTCTTTAGTGCCAGATTTTGCAATCGTACCAATATTATCAATCACTTCATCACGGTTCATGCCGATGCCGTTATCACGTAGCGTGACAGTATTGGCTTCGCTATCAAACTCAACTTCGATGCGTAGGTCAGAATCCCCTTCATACAGGGCATCGTTTGAGATTGCTTCAAAGCGTAATTTATCACAAGCATCAGATGCATTTGAAATCAGCTCACGCATAAAGATTTCTTTATTCGAGTACAGCGAGTGGATCATCAGTTGTAATAGCTGATTAACCTCAGTTTGAAATTCCATATTTTGCTTTTTTTTGCTAGCCATCGTAGTTTCCTTTCTAAAATTTGTTTACGGTCAATTTTATTTCTTATCAGTGAGATGAAAAGTATGGTCTCAAATGAACTTTTCAAGAGAAAAGTTGAACTGAATTAGTGTAGAATTGGTCAATATTAATTGATTATTTTTTAACCATATTCTTAACACCTTCATTTAACACTTTCATTTATACAGGGAAAAGGCATGCGACGTAGATCTAAAAAGCGAATGAGCCAACTATTAAAAGGCTTATTTATTGGTCTGTTTTTACTCTTTGCCATTATTACGACTACCAACTTTTTAGATAAAGGTAAAAATAAATATGTAAGCCCATCTGATGCGCTACAAAAAACAGAAATACCTGCACCTAGTATCAGTCTTACTTCTGACAAGAAGAAGTCTTTAGAAAATGATAAAACAGCTCAAAGTAACCCAGACGATACTAACAACACTGAAGCTAGCATTGATTCCGTGACTAAAGAAGAGAGTGCCACAAAAGCTGAAACCTACCAACCTACCTTAGAAGGTGAGCAAACAGCCGAAGAAATTGCCGCCAAAGTTAAAGCAGAACAAGAAAAAACAATTGCCTATGGCTATTTGAAGGCCACTGCTATTAACCCCAAAAGTAAACAGTCGTTAAAGGTTAATTTCACCATCTTCAATGACAAGAACATCAAAATTATTGAAGGTGATAGCACCAACAACCCATCTTTTAAACTCCCCGCCGGACGTTACCGTGTAGTTGCCACTTTACTCAACCTCAATAACCAAAAAACCAATATGGAAAATAGTGAAAACATTATTATCCGTGAAGATGAAATCACGCGAAAAGTGTTTAACGTTTCGCCACCAGTGAGTATTGGTGTTTTGCAAGTCTCTGCTATTAACGCAAATAACAAACAGTCATTGCGTGCCAACTTCAGCATTCAAAATGAGAATGGTGAAACTGTCGCGACGCGGAAGAATGTATCAAACACGCTGTTCAAACTAGATTCAGGCAGTTATAAAGTTACCGTTACGAGTGGAAAAAACTCTGATTCTCGAACGATTATTGTTGCTGCAGGCAGTTCAGCTAAAGAAACCTTTAAACTTCAAGAAGCCTCAAAACAAGGCAAGCTTTTAGTACGCGCTCTAGAAGGCAGATCAGATAACAAAGTTGCCGCAAACATCACCATAAGCAATGAAAACGACGAAGTGATACAAAAACTTAACGGTGTTAATCAAACAGAAATAACGCTACCCGTGGGCAACTACACGATAAAAGTAGCCACATCCTATGCGCACGCAAATAAAAATATTCACGTTGCGGCAGGCCGAACTCTAAATGAGATATTCCGCTTTGAACCACCAGAGCCTGCTCCGCGTAAAGAGCCATTAGCGGGTAAAGAGCCATTAGCGGGCAAAGAGCCTTTAGCTAACAAAGAACCATTATCGAGTAAAGAGCAGTCCACAGTAGCTCAAGAACTTACACCAACAAAAGAAGTATCAACCGCTGATAGCCAATTTACAGCGCCCACTGTTGAACAAGCAACGAGTGATAAAGCCTCAGACACAGACACCACTGAAAATGAGACAGCCGAATCAGAAAAAGCAGATTCAGCCATCGCTGCAACCGACAAAAAAGAAAAAGAAGCGACTGCCCCTAAAGAAGTTATCATTACGGATGATGTGAAAATCACCGCTGTCGATACTAATAAAATCAATGATGATTTATCACGAGTTGAGAACATAGGGAAAGCCAAAAATTTCCGCGGCAGTATAAAAATAATCGCTAAAAATAGTAGCGACTCCAGCCCAATAAAATCCAATTTTTATATTCAAACACTTTCTGGCAAGCACATTGCAAAAAAGATTTACGCTGACGACGCTAGCTTTGAATTAAAGCCGGGGACTTATAAAGTCACGGTAAGAGCGAACACACGAGATAACGTGGTAAAAACCATTGAAGTTCGAGCAAATGATTTAGTGACAACAACCTTTTTATTAGAAAGATCCGCCTCAAAAGCTGCACAAGCAAGTACGCCCAAAAAGCCAAACTTTACTCCGCAACGTCAAACAAGCAATAGAAGCGGCACGGGCTTCTTACGTATTGGTATGCGCCCTTCTGGAAACATGCGAGCTAATGACAAACGTTTAAACAGCCACTTTATAGTATATGAAAAATCTGGCGAGAAAATCGTCGAACTCACCAATGTAAAGCATGCAAACTTTAAATTAGATGTGGGCGAGTATAAAGTATCTGCAATTAACAACCGAACTGCTAAAAGTCAAACGATTCACATAAAATCATCACAAGTCACTAACATAAGCTTCAATCTTGCTGATTTTGGTCAAACCGCCCGCAAAGCTACGCCTCCCAAGCAAACACCACAAACTACCCCACGACCCACTCAACATCAACAACCTTCCCGTAGTGTAGTTTTAAAAGGAGGGCTTCGCAGCCATATAGTCAACCAAGCAGGTCAACATCTAAAAGGTAATCTCACCGTGCGTGATAAGCTCGGTCGTGTAGTTGCTCGTGCCAATAATGTGTCTGTTGGTGTTTTCAACCTTCCTCCAGCACACTACACCATCGTCTTGGAATATCGAGGCTTACGCGGCAGTGAAAAAGTCAACATTATTACGGGAGAAACCACCGTACAAACCTTTACGCTTGCCCAATAAACTGCATTTAACACACATGAAGCCTAGAGAATACCAAACAAAGATAAAAACCTTAATTCAATGGGCGCATGCCTATTATGTCGATGATAACCCCATCGCTACTGATGAAGAATACGATAAGCTTTATCATCAAGTTTTGGATTATGAAACCACACACCCTAATGACATAGCTGAAGACTCACCTACCAAACGTGTAGGCGGAATCATTCGAGATGAGTTCAGCAAAGCCAAACATATTCAACGAATGTGGAGCATGGAAGATGTTTTCACATTTGATAACGTCAAAGAATGGCTAACCCGCGTCGAAAAAAATATTGGCATACATCCATATGTTTGCGAGCCGAAGTTCGATGGTGCCAGCATGAATTTACTTTATGAAAATGGCAAGCTAATCCGTGCAATTACCCGGGGCGATGGCTTTATCGGTGAAGAAGTCACAGACAATGTACGCACTATACAATCGGTGCCTCTGCGCATTAACTACCCAGATTTAATCGAAATACGTGGCGAAGTCGTGATCCGCAAAGATGACTTTGAACATATCAATAAAGAGCGTCTTTCCAATAATGAAACGCCTTTCGCCAATCCACGCAATGCCGCCGCAGGCAGTTTACACCAACTCGATTCATCCATATCCGCAAAGCGTCGGTTAGTTTTTTACCCGTGGGGCTTGGGTGAAAATAAACTTAATTTTGAAACACTCTCAGAAAAAATGCGCTTTATTCAAGCACTCGGCTTTTTAAGCCCGCCCTACTCACAAGCCTGCAATAGCCCTGAAGAAATCGAAGCCTTTTATCACAAACTCATTAGTCTACGTGATGAAATACCGATGATGATGGATGGCATGGTCGTCAAAGTCGATGAAATAAACTTGCAAGAAGATTTAGGCTATACTGTTAAAGTCCCAAAATGGATGTGCGCTTATAAATTTCCTGCGGTTGAAAAAGTCACCCAAATTAACGCTATTACACTGCAAGTCGGTAGAACAGGCGTCATCACTCCCGTTGCCGAAGTTGAGCCGGTTAATATTGATGGCGCCATCATCTCGCGCGCTACCTTACACAACTTTGATGAGATTGAACGCAAAGATATTCGTATTGGTGACAGTGTGATTATCATCCGTAGCGGTGATGTGATCCCTAAAATTACCAAGGCTCTAAGTGATAGGCGACCTAAATTTGATTATTTCCCTCGGTGGAACAAGAGATATTACTCACAAAGATACAGACGAAAACTTCCGATTTTAAAAGCTCCTCAAGAATGTCCTACCTGCAAGAGCAAGTTACTTAACGAAAAGACTCTAATCAAATGCCAAAATCTAGATTGCCCTGATCGAGTCGTAAACTCAATCATTCACTTTGCCAACAAAGGCGCAATGAATATTGATGGTTTAGGTGGCAAAATTGTAGAGCAGTTAGTCACACAAAAACGCATTAATAATATTTTAGACTTATACCACCTAACAACAGAAGACTTAATACCGCTCGAAGGCTTTAAAGAAAAACGCATTAACAAACTACTGCAAGCCATTGAAAAAACCAAAGGCACACCACTTTCAAAGCTTATCTACGCGCTCGGCATTGAGCATATTGGTGAAGTTGCTGGCAAAGCATTGGCGCTAGAATTTGGGCTTGATATTATTAATGCCGATCTCGAAGCCGTTATCGCTATCGATGGCATCGGCGAAGAAATGGCTAACTCACACCTTGAATTTATGCGTGTGAACGGGGACTTTGTTGGTAAATTATTTACAGTGATTCAACCCAGCGTAAAACAAAAAATAGAAGCCGAAGACAACCCTTTTAAAGACAAAACCGTCGTACTCACAGGCAGCTTAAGCCAAGGTCGTCGTGAAATCAAAGCCATGCTAGAAGAGCTTGGCGCAAAAGTGAGTGGCTCGGTTTCTAAAAAAACAGATTTTTTGATTTATGGGGACAAGGCGGGAAGTAAGTTAACCAAGGCTGAGAGCCTAGAAGTCAAAACATTAACAGAAGAAGAAATGAATCAGCTACTCAGCTAGTTATTTTGCATTAATCACAAACTCATCAAAATAAGCCACTTGATTTTGACGTGGCGCCCACTTTGCGTTACTCCCGCCATAAAAAGGAAGCAAATAAAAGTCTGTCAATCAACAGCTTATTGGTGTTCCTAAAACGAAGATTATTTTTATTAAGCACCAAACGACCATCAAGCCATGACTGTATTCGTCCATTACGCTGACCTGCTGAATTAAGCGTAACCGTTGATTTTAAAGTATGCCAGACACCACGTTGTAGCGGTTTTGGCATCGTCCAAGCAAAGGCTTCACCGTATTTGCGCGGCTGATCGGGGTGATAGACGTATTGCACCAGTTTACCCTCACTATTCCACATCACGCGCACGCTCCAACCATCGTTACCAGTGGGTTTATTCCCGCCCGTATTAGCAATTCCACCCCCTACTCCGGGTAGTTTTCCACCTAACACAAAGTCAAAGTTTTTAGCTAACTTTAGTTTATAACTATAGGTAATTTGACGAAACTCACCACCTATCGTGGGTTTCCAATTAGCACAGGTTTGAGGGTTTTTACAACTAAATGCCCTTGCAGGATAACGTAACTTTAGCGACTTACCCTGATAGGCTTCACGGCCACTAACAATTTGTAACAAATTGCTTCCCATGCTCCATTTTGGGCAATTCCAATCTGATCGTAATGCCGCTTTTGAATAAGAGCCATTAGCATCTTTATCAAAGTTTATTCGCCATGTCTGGCCTTTTGTAAGAGGAGTGTCTGTTCCACAATTTCCTGCTTGATGAAATGCTTTGTAGTACAAATTATATTGGGGCTTTACGTTTTTATTAGGTAAAGCTAACTGCTTAACATAACGCCACACGGCATCTGTTTTATTCGGTTGCGGAGCATTATTGTAGATAACAATGGCTCGATCCCAGTGGTTTTTTTGCTTATTCCAATGAAGCTTGCCGGCATAGGAGAATTCTTGAGTAGGGTTATTTAAACGCAAAAAAATGACTTCGCCGTCGTTGCTTTTGGCTTGCACAAAATACGGCGCAAACAATAAAAACAAACATAGTAAGGTGGTGACTAAGGCTACAGGTTTTCGCATGCAAACTTAGTCAGTTTTAATACTATAAAATTCAATCAAAGCTTGTTTATCTTGTTTACTTAATTTTCTAAATTTACGCTTCATACGTCTTGGCATATAACGCTTATATTCAGATAGCTCATTAAACTGGCGTTGCAGATATTTCTTTTTTTGCCCCAATAATAACGGCGCGTCATCTTCTGAGCTTGAACCTAGTTTGCCATGACAATCATCACACAGATCGATATGAAGCTGCTTGCCTTGGTTTTCTTGTTGTGAAAGTTTTTCTAACTTTTTTACCGCAAAGGTTTGTTTTGAAAAGTATTGAGCAATAGCTTCAGACTCGCTTTCTGTTATTTTTTCTGCAACTTTATTCATCGTTGTTTCAGGTTTATCTTTCAACCTATAAGGCAATGACTGGCGATCTTTATGTTTAAATTGATCCAAACTATCAAACAGTAAAATCGCCGAGAAACCTGCTATTTTAGGTACAACACCTTGTTTATCTTTTTCACTATTGCCTGTTTCGCCGTGGCAATCAGTACAGTATTTTTTTACCAAATCCTTACCATCAAGCTCTTTAGCCAGACTCATTGTACAAACCATAAATAAAGTGAAGCCCAGTAATAGCTTTTTAATTTCGTGTTTTTTCGTGTCTTTCGTGGACATTTTTAAACCTGCACAAGCTTCGTCATTACCCGACCAACAACCATCTCATTACCTTCTTCAGGGTTTCTTGGGATATTAAACGCTAATACTAATGACATCACCGCCATCACTGCACCGGCATAAAATACCCACGCAGGTGAGATCAGCCACAAGCTACCAAATAATACAGGAATCACCACCGCCGCAATATGATTAATCGTAAACGAAACACCGGCGGTAGAGGCAATATCAGCAGGGTTAGCAATTTTTTGGAAGTTAGCAATTTTTTGGAAATAGGTTTTTTGTGCGATTGCCATGGCGAAAAACAAATGATCTAGCACATAAAGTACCACCGCAATCATCGGGCTTTCAACCAAAGCATAACCCACGAACACGCCAATCAAACCGATATACTCAAAAACCAAGGCGTTGCGCTCACCCACTGTACCGATAATTTTGCCAATACGTGGGGCAAGAAAAATATTAAAAGTGGCATTGACTAAAAATAACAAGGAAATTTCACCCACACTAAAACCAAATTTTTCAACCATTAAAAATCCAGCAAACACCACGAAGATTTGACGGCGCGCGCCTCCCATAAATTGCAAGGCATAGTAAAGCCAGTAACGCTTGCGTAAAATCAGTTTTTTATGTTGATACACCTTTTGCGGAAAATCCTCAAAGCTCAGCCAGCTAAACAAAGCAATTGCTATTGAAATCGACCCACCCAAACCGTATAACCAAATATAATCTAATTTAAAATACTCAAATAAAATCCACACCAAACTAAACGCAAATATCGCCGCAGCCGACTTAGCGGCAATCATTTTTCCTAAAAAGGCGGGTGCGTCTTTTTTATCAAGCCATTGCAAAGACAGCGAGTTTTGAATGGTTTCTAAATAGTGAAAGCCAATCGACATAATAACGGTAGTGATATAAAAACCCATCGCACTGGGGAAGAACCCTGTTAACAACGTGCCTAAGCCCAATATAAATAACGACACATACGCCATTCGCTGTTCACGTATAAACAATAAAACGTAGATGATACTAAACGCCAAAAAACCCGGCACTTCACGCAAGCTTTGCAAAATGCCAATTTCTTTACCCGTAAAACCTGCTTGATCAATCGCAAAGTTATTTAATAGATTCAACCAAATCGCAAAGCCCATTGATGAACCCGCTGCGATCAGCAATAAAAGAAATTCGGGAGATTTTTTGAAAGTCATGGGAGTTCCGACAACGTAAGCTTAAAAAGTTAGCTTAGCATACAATCGTTTTTAACTTGATGCATTTGAAAATGATCACTTTTGTAATTCTTTAAAACAAGGCTCACCATGAAGCGCATGAAGTTCATGAAGAAAAAACAAAGCACTTAATCTTAATCTTTACCTTCATGTACTTCATGGTAAAAGAATCTTTACTAACTTTCTATTAAGTCCTCAACGCAAACCCTTGCTACCGCGCAACTATTCAGCGAGTAATAAGAGTGAACAATAACTGCTCAGATTGTGTCTGAAATTCGTTAGTTCAAGGCGAAAGTGAGTTTACACATTTTTTATACTCAGAAATAGCGGGTTTCAGGTGCAAGCTGAGTTGTTACGCTAACACTCAACCACACTTACAGGCACATCAAGCACATGCAATGCCAAACCGCCACGCGCCGTTTCTTTGTATTTTGAGCGCATGTCTTTGCCTGTCTCGCGCATTGTATGGATCACCTTGTCTAAGGATACATAATGCGTGCCATCACCGCGTAGCGCCATGCGCGAGGCATTAATTGCTTTTACTGCACCCATCGCGTTGCGCTCAATACAGGGGATTTGGACTAAGCCACCAATAGGGTCACAGGTTAAGCCTAAGTTATGCTCTATGCCAATTTCAGCGGCATTTTCAACTTGTTCGGGCGTACCACCTAAGACTTCGGTTAAGCCAGCCGCTGCCATTGCACTGGCTGAACCGACCTCACCTTGGCAACCGACTTCTGCGCCTGAGATAGAGGCATTTTGTTTGATTAACATACCAATTGCACCAGCGGTTAACATAAAGTTTACAATACCTTTTTCACCAGACACTTCATAGGCATTACAAAAGTTTTTAAAATACAGCATCACCGCAGGGATAATCCCCGCCGCGCCATTAGTGGGTGCTGTTACCACGCGCCCACCTGCGGCATTCTCCTCATTTACGGCAAGTGCATACAAATTGACCCAATCCATGCTGCCTTGGTTAAATAAGGCATGGGTTTTTTCATCTTTGAGTGATTGAGATAACTCGGCGGCGCGCCGTTTTACTTTTAAACCACCGGGTAAGATGCCGCCATTCTTACACCCCTGCTCGACACAGTCTTGCATCGCTTGCCAAATTGTTAGCAAGCCTGCTTCAACTTTGCTTTGTGGTTGCCAAGTGACTTCATTTTTCATCATCAGTTGGCTAATAGACAAACCTTCTGATTGGCATAATGCCAATAATTCTTCGGCACTCTCAAATGGATAGGGTAAAGCGTGCTTATCTTCTCGAATAAAATCGTCATCCCAGCTCTTGCAGGTATCATCCACCACAAAGCCACCACCGACTGAATAATAAATATTCTGTTGCAAGATTTTCCCAGCTTTATCAAATGAGATGATTTGCAAACCATTCGCATGGCGTGGCAAGCTTTTTTTACGATGGAAGATTAGATCAGTCTGTTGGTTAAACGGAATACTAAAGTGACCATTAAGTTTTATTATTCGCTTCTCTTGAATCGCAAGCATCACATTTTCAATACCTGCTACATCAACTGATTCTGGGGTTTCACCCATTAAACCGAGTATCACCGCTTTATCACTACCGTGGCCTTTACCCGTCGCCCCCAGTGAGCCATAAAGCGCCACTTCAACACGCGCCACAGCCCCGAGTAGATTATCATCCACTAAGGATGAAACAAAAGTGCGCGCGGCGACCATCGGCCCAACCGTGTGTGAACTGGATGGGCCAATCCCTATTTTAAAAAGATCAAAAACACTAATTGGCATTTTATGAGCATAAGGTATTTTTTAAAACAATGGGTAAGCCCTTAAAAAATGTAAGGCTGTGATTGAGCTTGCTGAGTGAAAAATCTTCATAAGCGAGCAATAAGGAGCTTTGCTTCACAATAAGTTAGGCATATACCCAATAAAAAAGTTAATAAGTTTTAGTTGATGTTCAATCTACATTCCCTAGAAATTTTGAAACTTAGCGGCTAAATGAATAAACCATGAGTGATTTAAAACCGTTTTATAGCGAGTTTATAAACATGGTTACGTTCACGTTTTCCAATTACCACAATTGATATTATTAAATCCTTATCACGTACTTGGTAGACTAAACGATAACCAATACTTCTAAGTTTAATTTTATAACAATCGTCCATTCCACTTAATTTGGCAGCTTCAACTCTTGGCAGTGCTTTTCTCTCTTGTAGTTTTTTCTTAAATTGATTACGCACGGTTGAATCTAAAGCATCCCATTCTTTTTTTGCTTTTTTCTTAAACCTAAGCCTATAGGTCATCCCAGCTAACCTCAATTTCCGGCTCGTCAATTCTTTCTTTAGCTATTTTAGCAAGTTCTATATCTTCAAGCTTATCAATCAACTCTTCGTAAGCCTTAGCTGGAATAGCATAAAAAACAGGTTCATTACGATTAAGGATAGCGACAGGCATGCCTTCGCCCTGCTCAATTACCGACATTGGATTTTTTTTTAATTCTGAAATTCCAGCGCTAATATCAGCTAAGATTGGATGTGTTGAACTCATGATAATACCTTTTAGAGTGTCTTTAAATATCTTTTAATAGGTCTCATTGTATCACAAAGACAACAAAACTAAATAAAAGACTATAAAAAGGTCTTTAGTCCAATCTGGTATTACGAATAAAATATTACCCATTATGTGTGGTGGGGAGAGCGACAAATAAAAAATAACAACCTGAAAACTATATCAGTTTCTATCAAAATCCAATATCAAAAACCATCCAGCTAGTTTTTGATAATTTAAGCAAATGATTTTCTGGATCAGCCTCTTTCCATTTTTTAGCCTGTGGTGCAAGCCAATGGATACGTGTTGGCATGAGCTGATCTTTTTTAGTTTTATTAATATACGCCAGCCGGCTCCAGTAATTTTTCTTAATCCAATTGCGTAGTTTTTTATAAGCTTTACCTGCGCGCATTTCATCTTTACAAGCAATGGCTATATTGATATTTGTGGTTCTAATTTCAAGCACTCCTGTATAGAGTGTGTTAGCTTCTGCCAAAGTAGCGGTGTAGAGTAGCTCACAATCACCGACTAATAGGCGTTGTTTGGTATTGTCACCCTTGCTATCGGCATTAATTATTTGATCTACATTTTTATTAACCACCTCGAAAAATTCCTTTTCATCTTCTTCGGTCATAAAAAAACGTATCTCTGCATCCATCCTGAAACCCAACTATAAATAATTGTACGGTAGCATATCAACGAATCGGCGTATCATAAATACCAAACTTTGTAATAGTCTCACGAATATGCCAATGATCTTTACTCTTACCGCCACAAATCTCGGTTTTCTCACGGTAAGGGTAGTTGACAGCAATATTAAAACCCATACCCGGCTTATGGTTAAGTACGACAGTTCGTACCTCTTTAGGCTTAAATTGAACCAATGTTATTTTTTCTTGAAGCTCATTACCACCATGTTCAATAATCACCGATGGCAATAAGGTGTCGGTATCATTAACAACCTCAATATACATTGGTTGCATAGGATTATTGAGTTTAAACCAGAAAAAACTAAGAAGTATGCCGAATAAAAATAATACGGCGGGCAGAGTGTACTTTTTCATGAGTCTTTAGAAATTGAGAAAAAATCAGTATGTGTACTTTTTAGTGAAACGTCATTGATATATCTCGTTTACTGTCTTTTGCAAACAGCAAATAGTATTTTTACCATGAAGAACTTGAAGAAGTCAAAAGAAGGCTGTTTGCGGTTCCTTTATGAGCTTCATGGTAAAAAAGCTCTTCTATTTAGCCATTTATACTCGAAGAAGCTATTGAATATGTGCTAAAACACCATCGAGTTCATCCAAGTTATTATATTCAATGACCAGTTTTCCTTTGCCTTTGGTGTTGTATTGAATATTAACTTTTGCGCCTAGTTTTTCAGATAAAGTCTCTTCGAGTTTTTTAACTTCTAAGGCCTTTTTTGCGGGTGGGTTTGCTGCTTTCCCTGCATCACCACTGGTCAGTTTTTTAACCAGTTTTTCTGTTTCACGCACCGACATTTCAATTTTGGCGACTTTTAGCGCCGTTTCGACCTGCTTTTGACCACTTAATGCTAACAGTGCGCGTGCATGCCCCATATCTAATTTGCGTGTATCGAGTAATTCTTTGGTCTTATCTTCTAGTTCAATTAAGCGTAATAAGTTTGTCACGGCAGTGCGTGAGCGACCGACCGATTCGGCCGTTTGTTGATGGGTTAAACCAAAATCTGCAATTAAGCGACTCATTGCAATGGCTTCTTCTAAGGGGTTTAAGTCTTCGCGCTGGATATTCTCAATCAACGACATTGCCGCTGCGGCTTGGTCAGGAATTTCACGAACAATAGCTGGGATGGTATCTAAGCCAGCTATTTGTGAGGCACGCCAACGACGCTCACCAGCGATAAGCTCAAATTGCCCACCTTCAATACGGCGAACGACTACAGGTTGTACTACGCCTTGTGCTTTGATTGATTCAGCTAAGCTTTGTAGTGCGTCGGGGTCGATACTTAAGCGGGGTTGATATTCACCTTTACTAATTTTTTCGACAGGTAGATTTTTTAGTTCAGTGTCTTTTTTACTGTCTTTTGCCGCTGAACTTAAGAGCATATCCAACCCACGTCCTAGACCTGGTTTCTTCTTCATGTTTTTCCCTTTTAAACGATTTGTTTTAGACTGCGTGACTTAACTTAAATCAACAAATAAACCTAAGCGGCTTCACGCGAAGCTTCTTTACGAATCATCTCTGCAGCTAAGGCTAAATACGCTAAAGCTCCGCGGGAGCGTTTATCATAAAGCAATGCTGGCAAGCCATGGCTAGGTGCTTCTGCCAAACGGATGTTTCTTGGTATTGATGTATTGTAGAGCTTGTCACCAAAATATTCAGCAAGCTGATTCGATACGTCACGTGAAAGATTATTTCGCGGGTCATACATGGTACGCAGTAGACCGGTTATTTCCAAACCAGGGTTCGAGTTTTGACGAATGGTTTCAATAGAACTTACCAAGGCCGATAAACCTTCTAAGGCGTAATATTCACACTGCATGGGAATAAGAACACCTTGCGCTGCCACCAGTGCATTAACCGTTAGCATGTTTAAAGAGGGCGGACAGTCAATAATAATGTAATCGTAATCCTCCTTTATATCGCTGAGAACATGATGTAAACGGTATTCGCGTTCATCCATTGTCATCATTTTAAATTCTGCGATGCTTAAATTTGGGCCACCTGCTAAGGCATCCATTTTAGCGCTAGGTACTTCTTGAATAGCTTCGCGTACACCCACTTCACCCAATAAAACTTCAGTTAAGGTTACTGCTTGCTCTTCTTTGTCTAAGCCCACACCCGTGGTTGTATTCCCTTGCGGATCCATATCTATGATTAAAACGGTACGTCGCATCACTACCAAGGAGGCTGCTAGATTAACGCTGGTTGTGGTTTTACCCACGCCACCTTTTTGATTTGCTACTGCGATAATTCTGCTCATGATATTGATCTTATGTGAGTTTTATTGAGGGCTTTTTGACTTAGCAGATTAACAAAATCTGCGGGTTAAGAATAGATAAGTTTATTGTTTATGCAATATTACAAACTACAACTGCACGCGTGGGGGCTGGGTAACCTTCTATAGTTTTGTTTGGGTTATTCGGATCAAGAAAATCTGCCAGCGACTCAAAGGTCATCCAAGCTGTACTACGTTGCTCCTCGATATGAGTCCGGTTAATATCGACAATCCGCACATTTATAAAACCAACACGCTCGAGCATTCGTATGAGTAACGCTGACGTGGGAATAAACCAGACATTACGCATTTTGGCATACCGATCTTCTGGGATTAAAACATTGGCATCATCACCTTCGATGATTAACGTTTCTAGCACCAGTTCACCACCTGAGCGGATGAAGCTTTTTAATTCTTTGAGATGATCTATAGGTGATAACCGATGGTACAACACACCCATTGAAAAAACCGTATCAAAGCCTAAGCCCTTATACGTTCGCGTAAAGGCAGGTAACTCTTCGCTTTTGAAAGGTACTATATGAAGTGGTAAATTCTGCGTTTGATCGTATAATGATACAAAGTGCTTGATGGTATGAAACTGTATCAAAAAGAACTGACTAGGATCAGCGCCGATAACCAACCTAGCGCCCTCACCTAACATACGCCACATGTGATAACCGTTACCACAACCGACATCCAGCACGGAGCGATTTTTTAAGGCTGCGATGTGCGGCTGAATGCGTTGCCACTTCCAGTCTGAGTGCCATTCTGTGTCAATCTGCACACCGAATAACTCATATGGCCCTTTGCGCCAAGGGTGCAGTTGTTGGAGTGTTGCCTCTAATTGCAACTGTTCTATGCTCGTACAATCTTGCGGCAAACCTATTCTTACCGTATCTTTATTAAAATCAACTTCACTGGCTTTTAAACTTGGGAGATTACCAAGAATCGTTTGCCATTCTTTTTGCTTGCCGTGTTCTCTTTGTTTAAAAATCCTTGATATTTGGGCTGGCAAGATTTCTTGCCAAGGCTCAAAATCATTTGCAATCAAATCTTTGTAAAGTGATTCAAAATTAACCATTATTGTGTCGCCCCTTTAATCTCAACTCTTTATTGCAACAAGAGAGGCGAAGTTAAAGGCTTGAAACCACTGATATGATTGTTCAAAACCTGCTTGCTTTAAACGCGACAAATGCTGCTCAAACGTATCAGGAATCAATACATTCTCTAATGCCTTACGCTTTTGACTCACTTCCATATCGCTGTAGCCGTTGGCTCGCTTAAAACTGTGGTGCCAATCTATTTGTAGCTGATTTTGTTGCTCATCTGAAAAAAGCAATTTCTCAGATAAAATCAAAATACCGTTAGGTCGTAAGCCCTGATAGACTTTTTTCAACAAGGCCAAACGTGATTTAATCGATAAAAATTGTAGGGTGAAGTTAATCACTACAACGGAGGCATTTTCAATGTTAGTGTCTTCAATATTTTCACAAAGCACCTTTAAATTTGCTTCTGGCATATGCCTAACTAGGCGTGACTGACAACGCCTCGCCATTGCCTCTGAGTTATCAATACAAATATGTTTTAGATTTTTGGTTCGAGTTTGACTGTAAATAGACAAAGTTGCCGCACCTAAAGAGCAACCTAAGTCGTAAATATTACTATCATCTTCAGCATACAGCTTTGCCAAACCACCTAACAAGGAAATCACCGTCTCATAACCTGGAACGGAGCGACGAATCATATCGGGAAAAACATCCGCGACGGCATCATCAAAGGTGAAATCAACCAAGGGTTGTGGTTTAGCAAATAAGGTATCTTGTTTCATAGGATTATTAACGGCAGCTATCCGCTAGCTAAGCTTACTCACCTGACCATTTCGCATCAGCAGGGAGCTTTTCAAACGTTACTTTATGACCTGTTTCTTTATCGGCATCAGGTCCCATGAAATATAAATAAGGTCCGACCACACTTTCAGGTAATGCCAGTGTCGACATATCTTCCCCAGGGTAATTTGATTTACGCATTTGAGTACGCAATGGGCCAGTGTCGATACTATTAATGCGAATGAAATTTTCATCCAAATCATACTCGTCGGTGAGTATATCCATCATCGCTTGAGTACCTGCTTTTGCAATACCAAACGCGCCGTTGTAGGCTTTTAAAGAGTCATGCGCAGAAAAAATAATCGCAGGATCTTTAGAGGCCTCTAGTAGCGGCAAACAACTTTGGGTGATTAAAAAGTTAGCGTGTAAATTCACGCTCAACGTTTTTGACCACGTTTCCACATCATATTCTTTAAATGGCATAAAAGCAGGCAACCACCCTGCATTTAACACAATACCATCCAAACCACCTAATTTATCGGTAAAGGTTGTTGCCATATCGTGATAGTCTTTGGCGGTTGCGCCTTCCATATTTAACGGATAAATTGCTGGTTCTGGATAACCTGCGGCTTCAATTTCATCATAAACATATTCCAGGTCTTTCAGTATTTTACCTAATAAAACGATGGTTGCACCGAAACGCGCGTAAGCTAATGAGATCGCTCGCCCTACACCTGAACCAGCACCTGTCACTAAGATTACACGATCTTTTAATAATTGCGCTTTAGGGCAGTAATTCAATAATTCTTGATTGGTTTTCATATTCACCGTTCTTTACTTAAAGGAACCTCTGATCAAGTCCCATAAAATTCTGAAGCTTCTAGCGCATTATATTCTAGGCGCGCTTCGCAGAGAATGCTAATTGCCTTCACAAGAAGTGCAACAACGAAATAATGCGCTAGAAGCTTACCCTACGGGGCTTAGCCAAGTTTCCAACTTCTTCGTTGACTTCCTTAAGGAGACACTGATCAAGTCCAATTATATTTTGCTCGCCAAATCCGCCGATACTTTCCACGAAGATCGGCGCAATATTTAGTGCTTTGCTTGCAAATGATTTAAAAGCGAATGCAGAATAACTATTACGTTTCACTTCCTGAAAATAGCGACCGTTTTCCCTGCGCTAAATTCTAATCAACTTGATCAGGCTTTCCTTAAAGTTAGCCACTAATTGTAAAGAATTTAAATTCTTTACACAACTCATTGAGCAGTACTAGCTCCTAATTACTTCTTTATAATACTTTGTAAAATGCTGGTGGCCGATTTTGTGCCAGCTTGCGCCATCACTGTAATACGATAGTAATGGCTGCTTATAGGCAGACCAAACGCCAAACTATTGCCTGCCGTTTTTAGTACGGGCATTCGCTCAACAATATAAATTACTGGCTGTACCCCTTGATGAAGAACATCAGATATAATCACTTGCAAATCATCCCAAGTATTAGGTTTATTTAAACGCCTTTTTTTATCGAACAAATAATAGCCCGCTGTATTCCCAAACCTTTCTTTTAATACGTTGTGGTTAGTGGCTAGTAACTCTGCTTCGGCTTGCAGCATGGCTAATTCTGCGCTTTGATGGGTCATCTCTTTTATCCGCAAATTAGCCGTCATTTTTTGTTGAATCACTGTCGTGCTACTCGCACTAATCACTATAATAGATAATACTGTGAGCATCACCATAGCAATAATTAACACAGTTCCGTTTTGTTTTTTAGTGCTTTCCACTGTGCTAATTTCTTAGTGCAACGGTTGTACTAAAAACCCGCCTTAAATAACGATCATCAGCATCAAGCTTAATCATGGCACCATTAAACGTAAGGCTTTGAGGTTTATTAGTGACATTATTGCTACTTGAGCGAAGCAATAAACTTAATCTAAGGCTAACAATGTTCTTCCAACTTTTCACTAAGTCGGCACTCACGTAAGTATTAGCAGAACCACTCGCATCCAAATCTTCACCATATTCAACTTGTAGGCTTTCCACACCTTCCAGTATTTCTTGCTTGGGAGTGGGTTTTGCACCTCTGCCTAGATGTCGCACATACAGCGCTGGTATATTATTTTTATAGCCTTTTTTATTACTGGCGCGTTTACTGACAAAGAAAATTGACTGATCCAAAATAGTAATTTCTGCCGTATCTATTTTGAGAGGTTTTAAGTTGCCCACTTGATTACAGGATTGAAGCTTTGCTTTGGAATCCAAACCCCTACAATCTGCATCCTCACAACCACAAACTTGTGCTAATTGAATATTTTGGCAATCATTAATGGCAATAATATTTCCCTGCTCTAAATCAATCGGGGTGAAGCTGAAATAATCACTATCGACTGCGGAGAGACTGGCACGATAAGGCTTCGCAAACCAAATTTTTAAAATATCTGAGCCCTTTTTCGATTTAATACCTTTGTCTTTCTGCAAACCAGCCGAATCATGCCAATGTTTAGTTGTGGTTTTACTTATATTACTATTTACTTGCGCATGATAGACATCGCCGTGGCGACTACTTTTTGCTTCCCAGCCTTGTACAAATAATGCTGGATTGAGCTGATCTAATGGAATTTTTAACAAAGAATGATTCGTTTGCATTTTGCTTGATTTACACCCAAAGTTACCGGCCTTTTGTAGCGCAGTGCTTAAAATACTAAAGGCAAAACGTGCGTTTTCTTGCATCTCAGATTCTGCTTGTAAAAGCCGTACCGATTGCCGTGTAATCTGAAACGTTTGGTAGACTCCGCCAATCAAGAATAAACCCAGCGATGAGGCGATCATTAACTCAATTAAACTTAAGCCGTTCTGCTTGCCTAAGGGTCTACAAAAAAAGTGGTAAGGTTGTTTTTTAAAATTAAGATGTAAAGGCATCATTCAGCTCTCTTCCTGATGACACTACGTTGAATTTTATTAGCAGCGCTGTCATACCACCATAACTTAATAGCGTAATGTGTACCTTGATGATCACAAGCAGAAGCACTGGGGCTACCATCACTTGGGGTTGAGTCTATGCACACGACTCCTACGCCTTGTGGCAGTTGCTGTTTAATCGTTTCATGCCATTCAAAGAGGTCATTTTTAGCCATGCTTTGAGGGTTACACCCTGTTTGGGTACGGCAACGATTGAATTTTACAGCTTGCTTTAAGTGGTACAGTTGTTGGTAAGAAGAGCTAGAGTTCGCGCGTATTCTTTCCGCCATATCATGTGAAATAATAACGGCTTGCGTCTGATAATAAGCATTACTACTAATTTTTTGAGTCTGTGTTTGTAAACCCACCAGTCCCAATAAGCCAATCGAAATAACCGCCAGAGCAACAAGAACTTCTATTAATGAAAAACCTTGCTGCCAAATGCACTGCCTACTCATTCGCATCGTCCTAACTCATGGCTCTGCGCCAACCGAATTCGCCCTGAATTTGAGAGTACCATCGTTTTAATAATGTGTTTTTGTAGATCGCAAAAACTTATTTTACCGTTATATCCTACGGCATAGCCTTCTGCAGAGTAACTGATGCGTTGCTTATTACGTGAATAATTTATCAATATTTGTGAGGGTAGCGTATTATTTTTTAAATAAACTCGCTCTCCTGTATTTATTACACCATTATTGTCGGCATCCTCAAATACAATCCAACCATTTGTCCATGCCGTATTTTGTGAGGTTGCGCAGGCAGTTCCTGCTTGATTGCTTTTACACAGTACTGCCCATGTACCACTTGTCACAGCAATACTTCGTGCATAATTAAGCGCTGCTAATGCCTCGTTATAGACACTGGCTATTTGATGATTTTTGAAAATAGAGGAAATACTCGGAAGCGCTTGACCCGCTAAAATCATCACAATTGATACCACAATCATTTGATCAATGAGCGTGAAGCCTCCGACTCTATTTTTATTGTTATTATTCATTTCAAATTAGGCTTAACGTAATTGACGCCAAGAAACCCTACCTGATGAAGAGGTTGTTGAGGTTTTGAGTAATTTAAGCGTACCATCACCCATAATGCTTAGTAAAGATTCGGTATGCTTACTCGAACCAAAAATAACAGGGCTTGCTGCCACTGATCCCGTTAAGCGAATACCAGAAACAATAGTAGACTGTCTAGCGTAATCAACATTGTCTTCAATTGTTAATTTATTATCATGATTTGTATCAAAGGTAATTCTTTGAAGTCGTTTTCCCTGTAAAGCATTCAGCTTCATTATCCAGCGACTTTGATAAGCTTTACACGAAGTCCCGACAGGTATTTCAGTACCAATCACTAACTCACCTTCACGCAATAGTACTTGTGTGCTTACACGCTCCCCAGTTAATTGAGAAAAATCTTTCCCCAACTTAAGCATCCAGCCTTGTTTGTTTTTATAATTCACATCGAAATTGGAAGTAACCCGCATCTCCAATGAAGATCCAACACTATGCTGTTGTAGTATTTTTTGTTCTACTAGGTGTTTAGTTGATAGCACACGGTGATCGTTATCACGAATAGCGTAGAAACTATTAACGGTGGAAACTTGTTCAGAAGAGTTTTGATGCGTACCAAAATAGATCATAACACCCCTTTTCGGATGATCACCGACTTGTAACTTGGCCTTAATAGCTTGTGGCTTCTTACAGGCTCTATCTTCACAAGCACGAAATAAAGGTCTTCTACCAAAAGCGACTGACCACTTCTCAGGATCCAAATTATCAAGGTCAAAACGCCATACATTACCTAAAAGATCACCCGCATAAATACGATCTACACTTTTATCGTCATTAGTATCGATACCAATGGGAGCTGATAAACCGTTTGGCCGTTTCGCAGAACCCGTTTGAGTATTGAGTGTTTTAATCAAATGCCCTGTTTCCAAATCAATGATGAACAATACGGCTTGCTGCTTAACGCTCGCAGAACCATTACCCACAATCACAACCCAGCGACCACTTTTTAATCGTACAATACTGGCTTGTTGATTGATAAAACCCAAGTATTGTTTATAAGTGATGCTATCAATGTGGGTATTTTGAGTGGAAACTTCCCATAGAACATTTCTCTCGCTAAAGTGTTCAACATCAGTCACGTCTAAGGCATATAGCCCTTTACCACCAAGCCCTAAAGTACCAATGAGAATCGAATGCCAGTTATCGCCAAAGTAGGCATCTGCCACCGTACTTTTCCCATCAACTAGAGGTTCATGCGGTAAACAACCCATACTTTGACAGCCATAATTAGGCTGACTAATAATGGCAATTTTGGGTAAAACGGTATTCGGTACATAAGCAAATAGCTCATTACCATTAAGCGTATCAAAGGCATGTAATGCACCACCATTCGATCCGACAAAAACAGCCTGTTGCTGGTGTGATTGTTGATTTAAAAAGTTTACGTAGTGTTTACCTTGCTTATCCTCTATTTCAGAATAACCAAAGTCTGTTTGGCGACTTAAAAGACTAATATTTGAACTTGAAATATCACCCAGAATATGCGATTTTTTTCTAAGCTGAGGTACTTCCCCTCCTTTATTTCCTATCAGCCATGCGAGCCGTTTCTTTGCAAGGTTATCAGTATTCTTAGCTTTTAGGTGCTTTTTTTGGCGTTTATTAAGTTTCTCCCATGACAGCTCAATACCTTGATATGTGTGATTAATATCTGGATTAATAGAAAACACCTTACGTTCAGTACTTCGAACTTCTGATGCGCGCCAGAGTTCTGACTTACCAGCCATTGTCTCACCTGAATCATTCAAACTAACGGCAACTAAATCGCCCTGCCAGCTACTCCTGTCAAAGTGAGTTTGATAAATAAGAGAAGGTTCGCCAGGGATAAGGATACTAGATGCTAAAAAGCTTGTTAACGTGTCTTGTGCATGAGAGTACTCCGTTAAACAGGTAGTATTATCAGCAAAACTCTGAGAAAAAAACGATAACGAGCACAGAAAAATAACACTCGCTTTATGGGAACCCTGAGTATTTAACGAATATTTCCTGCAAAGTAATTGGCGCATCTATATTTATTATTTATAAGGCTAAATGGATTATTATACTATAAATAGCCTTTATAGAAGCTTAAGCAAAGCCTTGTATCTCTCAAAAATTTAGCTAATTATGCGTTTAAACTTGCAGGTATAGAAACAGCTTGTTTTTCACTTTGTATTCCTAAACGTTTAAATAATTTCTGATCGTGGTTTTCATCAGGGTTATCGGTAGTAAGCAAACGATCACCATAGAACATCGAATTTGCACCTGCAAAAAAGCAAAGCGCCTGAGTTTCATCATTCATCTCTGTACGCCCTGCTGATAACCTAACGTAAGCCTTTGGCATTAATATTCGTGCTACCGCAATGGTACGGATAAATTCAAAAGAGTCTAACTTATCGATTCCATCTAAAGGTGTTCCTTGGATTTGAACTAGATCGTTAATAGGCACTGATTGAGGCTGCTCGGGTAAATTAGCAAGCTCTTGTAATAGCCGAGCACGGTCTCTGCGTGTTTCCCCCATGCCTAAAATTCCGCCTGAACAAACATTGATTCCTGCTTCTCTAACATGCTCCAGCGTATCCAACCTATCTTGATAAGTACGAGTTGATATGACCGTGCCGTAAAATTCAGGTGATGTATCTAAGTTATGATTATAATAATCAAGTCCGGAATCTTTCAAACGTAGTGCTTGCTTTTTTTCAAGCATACCAAGTGTTACACAGGTTTCCATATCCAAAGCTTTCACCGCTTCAACCATATCAATTACATGATTGAGACTTTTTTCGGTAGGGTTTCGCCAAGCTGCGCCCATACAAAAACGAGTTGCACCATTTTTTTTAGCTTCATTTGCAGCACTAATGACTTCATCTAATGGCAATAAACGTTCTCTTTCAAGCCCTGTATCATTGCGGGCACTTTGAGAGCAGTAAGAGCAATCTTCAGGACAAGCACCTGTTTTAATACTTAATAAAGTACTAATTTGCACCTCATTTGGTTTGAAATTAGAGCGGTGAATAGAGTGGGACTGAAACAGCAAGTCGTTAAAGGGAAGCTCAAATAGCGCTTCAATTTCGTTTAATTTCCAGTTGTTTCTAAGATCTGTCATTATCAATCCTTAATATGTACATCGTGCCAATCTTCCTTATTAATTTTAATGATCGAATAAATAGAGATTGGAATTAAAGCAAGTATACAGAACCCCCAGAGTAACCACCAATACTGTGTAAAGAAATCACCGGATGTAAACGTTAAAACAGGAACCAATAAACCCGCTAATGCATAGTAATAATACGCCGCTTTTTGAGTGTGAAAACCCACTCGACTATTGGGGTGATGACGATACATAGCATAAACAAACATTGACGCACCAAACCAAAAGATAAAAAAAGGAAACGGAATTAAAACTGAAACTATATTTCCATAATGAAAAGTTTTAGCGCTTTTTTTTGAGGCATTTGCAGTGACAATATTTGAGTCTTGACCGTTCATATATAAATTATTCAAAAGATAACAATGCAAAGAGTGTATAGGTAAACTAAGGCCTGTCAAATGACTTCTATCAAACAGAGTACAATGAATTATGGCGAATACCACACCCAACTTAGAAACCATTCGAAGAATCTGTTTATTAAAAAATATAGAGTATTGTTATATACTTATAGATACTGGTGATGAGTTTGTCTATTTAATGGTAGATTTAGAAGATAAGAAAATTGAATTATTTACCCAAGAACTAGAATCGTGGTGTGGTATGAAGTTCAAAGTTTTTAATGACGAAAGAGATAAAGAAATCTCCATACGAATAAGCAGTAAGGGGAAAAAAATTTATCCTTTATAGCTAGTAATCTTGGCATGAGTCAATGAACAGTACACCTGAGACTCTCTGATAATCTAGTTATCTATTTTAACAGCAAAGCGTTAGCTCGTGAAAAACACTTGAGAACATGTCGAAACTCATTATTAACTTCGTTACCCGCCGCAATCAAAAAAATTTACCCTATTTTAGTGGTCTTGAGGTTTATTCATCTTCGTCTCCTGCAAAGTAACGATAAAGATAAATTATATAAATAAAGGGTCTAACCCTAAACGTTTAAGCTAAATTAAAAAAGCAAAATTAAGACATAAAAAAATCGAGCTTGAGCTCGATTTTTTTATGTCTATGTATCTCAAATAATGATTAAGAGGTAGCAGCATCAGGCTCAGGACGATCAACCAGTTCAATGAGAGCCATAGGCGCATTATCGCCCGCTCTGTAACCACATTTAATAATACGTGTATATCCACCTGGGCGCTCTTTATAACGAGGGCCAAGATCATTAAAAAGTATTCCAACAACTTCCTTATCTCGTAAACGTGAAAAAGCCGTTCTACGATTATGCACAGAATCATTTTTAGAACGTGTAATTAATGGCTCAGCTACACGACGTAGTTCTTTAGCTTTAGCAACGGTAGTTTTTATTGCACCATACTTGATAAGCGCGACAGAGAGACTCTGCAAAGTGGCTTTACGATGACTACTGTTACGACTAAGTTGACGACCAATTTTACGATGACGCATTTCTAAAACCTTCTAAATAGTTACAATTACTTGGTATAAACAAAATTAGTAGCTTAACCTACTCTTACTTCGGTAGCGTCTGAACTAGCAGGCGGCCAATTTTCAAGTCTCGCTCCAAGTGTTAAGCCATGAGAAGCTAATATATCTTTAATTTCAGTGAGTGATTTTTTACCTAGATTTGGAGTTTTCAATAACTCAACTTCCGTTTTCTGAACAAGATCACCGATATAATAAACTTGTTCTGCCTTAAGACAGTTAGCAGAACGTACTGTCAATTCTAAATCATCAACAGGGCGTAATAGAACTGGGTCAATTTCAGGCTCTGGTTCTACAATTAACTCAGGCTCGATGATAGTAAGATCAAAGAAGACAGCGAGTTGCTCATGCAAAATTGTAGCAGCATCACTAATTGTTTCTTCAGGGTCAATCGATCCATCTGACTGTAATTCGATAATTAACTTATCTAAGTCAGTTCTATTCTCAACACGAGCATTATCAACCTCGTATGAGATTCGAACAATCGGACTAAATGAAGCATCTAACAAAAGTGTACCTAAAGGTAACTCAGGTGAGTCAGGACCACGACGTACAGATGCAGGCTGATAACCTCGACTTTTTTCAACTTTCATAGACATTTCAAATTCAACGTCTGTGGTAAGGGTTGCAATTATGGCATCAGGATCAACTATTTCAGCATCATGATCGAGCTGAATATCAGCAGCTGTTATAACACAAGGTCCTTTTTTGCGAACTTCTAAAGTAACTTCATCTTTTGTATTTAAACGAAAAGCGAGCTTCTTTAGGTTAAGTAAGATATTAACTACATCTTCTTGAACACCATCAATAGCTGTATATTCATGCTCAACACCTGTAATTTGTACTTCAGTAACAGCACAACCAGGGATTGAAGATAATAAAATTCTACGCAGAGCATTACCCAAAGTATGACCAAAGCCACGTTCAAGAGGCTCTAAGACAATTTTAGATGTGTAATTACCCAGATCTTTGACCTGAATATTACGGGGTTTGAGTAAATCAGTTGATTTAGACACAGTATTTAAACCTCAATATTTCTTAGAACGCAGACATAAGCCCAATCAAAGGACTTAGTCAAACATCAGTTTAGTTTTACTTTGAGTACAACTCAACAATCAAAGATTCATTAATCTCAGAAGGTAAATCATCGCGTTCAGGTACAGACTTGAACGTTCCCTCAAACTTTTTCATGTCTACTTCTACCCATTCAGGGAATCCAATTTGATCAGCAACTGATAATGAATCTTCAATTCTTGTCTGCTTCTTCGCTTTTTCACGGATAGAAACAACATCACCTGCTTTTACTTGGTAAGACGCAATATTAACAATAGTACCATTAACTAAAATAGCTTTATGGCTAACTAATTGACGACATTCTGCACGTGTAGAGCCGTACCCCATACGATAAGCAACATTATCAAGACGACATTCTAAAAGTTGTAATAGATTTTCACCTGTTGAGCCTTTAAGACGTACCGCTTCTTTAAAGTAGTTTCTAAATTGCTTCTCAAGAACACCGTAAATACGACGAACCTTTTGTTTTTCACGAAGCTGTATACCGTAATCAGAAAGACGGGTACGACGTTCACCATGAACGCCAGGTATCTTTTCTAAATTACACTTATTTTCAAGTGAACGTCCGCGACCTTTCAAGTACAAGTCTGTACCTTCGCGACGCATTAACTTACACTTTGCACCAATATATCTAGCCATAATATTTCTCCGACTACACTCGACGTTTCTTAGGGGGGCGACAACCGTTATGAGGGATTGGCGTTACATCAATAATGTTTGTGATTCTGTATCCGATATTATTAAGCGCACGAACCGCAGACTCGCGTCCGGGACCTGGGCCTTTCACATGAACATCAAGATTCTTTAAACCAAACTGTTTTGCAGCTTCACCTGCTTTTTCAGCAGCAACCTGCGCTGCAAAAGGTGTACTTTTTCGTGAACCACGAAAACCAGAACCACCTGCGGTAGCCCATGAAAGCGCATTACCTTGGCGATCGGTTATAGTGATAATCGTATTATTGAAGGTTGCATGAATATGTGCAATTCCGTCACTTACCGACTTTTTAACTTTTTTACGTGATTTAGAGGCTACAGCCATCTTAACTTACCCACTTTTAAATTAACTAAGATTAATAAAAAAACGTTATTAATCGTAAAATTTTACTAACGACGAATCGGTTTACGTGGACCTTTACGGGTACGTGCATTCGTCTTAGTTCTCTGTCCCCGCAGTGGTAACCCACGACGGTGTCTAATACCCCGATAACAACCGAGATCCATAAGGCTTTTGATATTCATAGAGACTTCGCGACGCAAGTCACCTTCTACTATAAACTTGCCTACTTCGCTTCGAATTTTTTCTAGCTCCGCCTCAGAAAGGGAGCTAATTTTAGCATTAGGAGCAACTTTAGCTGCTTCACAAATACTTGCCGAACGTGTTCTGCCAATACCATAAACTGCAGTTAAAGCAATAACTGCATGTTTATGATCAGGAACATTTATACCTGCTATACGTGCCATCAAAACTCTCCAGACTGCGTGGAAAAGCGGGCTACGATACCCGAATGCGCAGTGTTAATCAATAGAAAAAACATCATTAATAAAACCTTAACCTTGACGTTGTTTATGACGTGGATCAGTACAGATCACACGCACTACACCTTTACGTTTTACGACGCGACAATTACGACACATTTTTTTAACAGAAGCACGAACCTTCATGAGTTAAACCTCTCTATATTTACAACTAAGAATTTAATTACTTTTTCTTAGGCTTTTTCCCACCAGCTTTAAAGTTAGCTTTTTTCATCAAACCTTCATACTGATGCGACATCATGTGAGATTGTACTTGAGCAATAAAGTCCATCACAACCACAACAATGATAAGTAACGACGTCCCTCCGAAATAGAAGGGCACATTCCAACCTAATATCAAAAACTCTGGCAACAAACAAACCAAAGTTATATAAATGGCTCCGACAGCAGTTAATCGTGTCATAACACCATCAATGTATTTTGCCGTTTCTTTACCCGGACGTATACCCGGTATAAAGGCTCCTGCTTTCTTTAAATTATCTGCAGTTTCTCTAGAATTAAAAACCAAGGCTGTATAGAAGAATGTAAAGAAAATAATTGCTAAAGCATAAAACAAAACATACATTGGTTGACCCGGTTGCAACAAAGCAACAAAATCTTTAAGCCATTCCATACCATTTGCATCAGAGACCCAACGGCCTAAACTTGATGGAAACAGAATAATACTAGAAGCAAATATAGGAGGTATTACACCTGCCATATTTAATTTTAAAGGTAAATGGCTAGATTGACCCATAGCCATTTTACGTCCCTGTTGTCGGTTAGCGTAGTTAACAGTAATACGGCGTTGACCACGTTCTACAAAGACAATAAATGCAGTAACTAAAATAGCAAGTGCTAACAATATGATAACGAAAGCTCCAGATAGTTCACCGTTTCGCGCCAGTTCTAAAGTACCACCAATTGCAGAAGGTAACCCAGCTACAATTCCTGCGAATATAATAAGTGAGATACCGTTCCCAATTCCACGTTCCGTAATCTGTTCACCTAACCACATAAGGAACAAAGTACCAGTAACCAACGAAACGACGGTGGTAATTAAAAACCCAGTTCCTGGATATAAAGCAATAGTCTGACCACCACCCATATCTTGACCACCAAGGGCTAAAGCAATCCCCACACTTTGGAATAAAGCCAAACCTACTGTACCATAACGGGTGTACTGGGTAATTTTACGTTTACCAGACTCGCCTTCTTTCTTTAACTGCTGTAACGTGGGTATAACATGTGTCATTAACTGAACAATTATAGAAGCAGAAATATAGGGCATTATACCCAGTGCGAATATACTTAAACGCTCCAATGCTCCACCTGAGAACATATTGAAAACACCCAATATAGTTCCAGTGGTTTGATCAAAAAACTGCTGTAATGCTGCCGGATTAACACCAGGTATAGGTATAAACGTGCCGACTCGATATATAATCAAAGCGAAAAAAACAAAGGCAAGCCTTTGTTTAATTTCTGCAATGTTACCCATGCCCGAAAGCATATTTGTAGCGTTCTTTGATGCCACGATTAAACCCCTTTGTTATTCTTCGATCTTTCCGCCAGCTGCTTCAATGGCTTCTTTAGCGCCTTTGCTGACTTTGATTCCTTTTAAAGTAACGGCTTTTTCAATTGTACCTGAAAGCATTACCTTTACATTTAGGATATTTTTCGTAATTAAATTTGCAGCTTTTAATGCCTCAACGTCGATGATTTTTGAATCAACTTTAGCCAACTCATGTAGTCTAAGTTCCGCACTGACTCTACCTACGCGTGAGCTAAAACCAACTTTAGGCAAACGTCTTTGCAGTGGCATTTGACCACCTTCAAAGCCCACTTTATCGAATCCGCCTGAGCGTGACTTTTGGCCTTTATGACCACGAGTGCATGTCTTACCCCAGCCAGATCCAATACCACGTCCCACACGTTTACGTGTACCACGACTACCAGCAGCTGGCTTTAATGTATTTAGTTCCATTGTCATAATTTATACTTCTTCAATACGTAACATATACGCAATTTTATTAATCATTCCGCGATTTTCAGGTGTATCACTGACAACAACAGGGTTGTGCATTTTACGAAGACCTAATCCTCGAGCACATGACTTATGAGCTTTCAAACGACCATTCAAACTTCGAACAATGGTTAGTTTTACTTTTTTACCAGCCATGATTAACCTCTTATTTCTTCTACTGTCTTACCGCGTTTAGCTGCGATTAGCTCAGGAGAGTTCATTTCTGCCAATCCTTTAATGGTGGCACGAACAACATTTATTGGATTACGTGAACCAACACATTTAGCAAGTACGTTTTTAACGCCAACCACTTCAAATACAGCACGCATTGCACCACCTGCGATTATACCTGTACCATCCGATGCAGGCTTCATAAACACATGAGCAGCACCGTGACGAGCGTTAATCTCATACTGTAAAGTATCATCGACTAAGGCGACATTTACAATATTTTTACGCGCTTTTTCCATCGCTTTTTGTATTGCAACAGGCACTTCTTTGGCCTTACCATAACCGAAACCAATTTTACCGTTACCATCACCTACAACCGCAAGTGCTGTAAAACCAAAAACACGCCCACCTTTAACAACCTTAGCAACACGATTAACGTGAACTAACTTTTCTTGTAAGCCGTCATTTGCTTGTTCTGTATTATCTGCTCTAGCCATAATTATCTATTAACCTTTAAAACTGTAGACCGGCTTCACGAGCAGCTTCTGCTAACGCTTTAACACGACCATGATATTTAAAACCTGAACGATCAAACGCAACAGACTCAATTCCTTTTTCTTTTGCTCTTTCAGCAACAAGTTTACCAATCGCACTAGCCGCACTTGAGTTACCCGTATATTCTAGCGAATCTCTCTGTGATTTTTCTAATGTTGAGGCTGCAGCAATAACACTATTATCTTGACCAGAGATTATCTGCGCATAGATATGTCGTGAACTTTTGTAAACAGACAGTCTATCAGCACCTAACTCTTTCATTTTCATTCGTGAACGTTTACCGCGACGAATTCTGGCAATTCTTTTATTCATTTTCCAAAGTCCTTCTAATACTTAGGTTTTCTTAGCTTCTTTACGAACAATATGCTCACCAGCGTACTTGATCCCTTTACCTTTATAAGGCTCTGGCGGTCTATAAGCACGAATCTCAGCAGCTGTTTGACCAATGACTTGCTTATCAATACCTTTCAGTATAATTTCAGTTTGACTAGGGGTCTCACACGTAACACCTTCCGGTATATCATGAACAACCGGATGAGAAAAACCTAATGTAAGGTTAAGTTTCTGACCTTGCGCCTGAGCTCGGTAACCGACCCCGACAAGTTCAAGCTTTTTCTCAAAACCTTCACTCACACCAAAAACCATGTTACTTGTAATGGCACGCATTGTACCGGCCATTGCCCAAGCACCTTTTGCAGATTCTCTTTTAGGCTGCATCACTAGTGTACTGTCATTTTGCGAAACCTCAACGAGGTCGTTTATCACATAATCAAAAGCACCTTTGCTACCTTTGATATTTATATTTTGGCCATTAATCTTAGCTTCCACACCGGAAGGTAATTCAATGGGCATTTTTGCTATTCTAGACATATCAATACGACCTAATAATTACTCAACGATACAGACAACTTCACCACCGTGACCTTCTGCTCGTGCGAAGCTATCGCTCATAACACCTTTTGAAGTTGAAACGATTGCAATACCTAAACCTGACATAACATTTGGCAAATCACCTTTGCCTTTAAAAATTCTTAAACCTGGACGACTAATTCGCTTTAATGTATTAATTACTGGTTTTCCTTGGTAATACTTTAATGTAACAGTCGTAATTGGCTTTGCTGTTCCACTATCTGTGTCAAATCCAGAAATATAGCCTTCAGATTGTAGCACTTCTAAAATAGCAGTTTTCTTTTTAGATGCAGAGAATACAACATTCGCTTTGCTAGCTCGTTGGCCATTACGTATGCGGGTTAACATATCCGCTATAGGGTCACTCATACTCATATTTAGTTATCCTTACCAACTTGCCTTAGTCAAACCAGGAAGATCTCCTTCCATTGCAGACTCTCTAATTTTATTTCGACAAAGACCAAACTTTTTATAAACACCATGCGGTCTTCCTGTAATTGCACAACGGCTTCTTTTGCGAACTAGTGAACTATCACGCGGAAGCTTCTGTAAAGAATCAGTAGCTGCCATAACTTGCTCAAAACTACTATTGGGAGAACGAATAATCTCCTTCAACTCCGCTCTTCTAGGAGCAAATTTAGCTGCTAACTTCGCACGCTTAGCCTCTCGAGCAATCATTGATTTCTTAGCCATTATCTAATTACCTAATTTACTGTTTTTTGAAAGGAAAGTTAAAAGCTTCTAATAATGCTTTAGCTTCCTCATCATTCTTTGCTGAGGTTGTAATAGCAATATCCAAACCTCGTAATTTATCTATTTTATCGTATTCAATTTCCGGGAAAATAATTTGCTCATTAAATCCCATACTGTAATTACCATTACCATCAAATGATCTAGGATTCATTCCACGAAAATCTCGCACGCGTGGAATGGATATATTAATAAGACGATCTAAAAACTCATACATTTGAGCACGACGTAAATTTACTTTGCAACCAATAGGCCAATTATCACGAATATTAAAACCTGCAATAGATTTACGTGACAAAGTAACCACTGGCTTTTGACCAGCAATTTTAGTCATATCAGAAACGGCATGCTCAACAACTTTCTTGTCGCCAACTGCATCACCCAAACCCATATTAAGACTAATCATAGTGATCTTAGGAACTTCCATAGCATTTTTATAAGAAAACTTCTCAGTCAATTCTTTAACTACTGTTTCTCTATAAAATGTTTCTAATCTTGACATCGTTCTACCTTTTAAACGCTTGTATTAAATACTGATTTATCAGCTTAACTTACGGCTTCACCGCTTGACTTAAAGAAGCGTACTTTTTTACCATCTTCAAGTTCTTTGATTCCAACACGATCACCTTTATCTGTTGCAGGATTGACTAACATTACATTAGAAATATCCATTGGCATTTCTTTTTCAATAATCCCGCCTGCTATACCAGCATTAGGATTACCTTTTTGATGCTTTTTAGCCAAATTAATGCCTTGAATCAAGATTTTACCATTATGCAACATTTCAGAAACGTTACCGCGACGGCCTTTATCTTTACCAGCAATAACTACAACCTGATCATTTTTTACAATTTTATTCATGTTATCTACCTACAGTACTTCAGGTGCTAGTGAGATAATTTTCATGAAGTTTTTATCACGAAGCTCACGAGTAACTGGACCAAATATACGCGTACCAATTGGCTCAAGTTTAGTATTAAGCAAAACCGCAGCATTACCATCAAAACGTATTGCAGAACCATCTTTACGGCGAACACCTTTAGCGGTTCTTACAACCACAGCTGTATACACATCACCTTTCTTAACTTTTCCACGAGGAATAGCCTCTTTGATACTGACTTTAATAATATCACCAATACCTGCATAGCGACGATGTGAGCCACCAAGGACCTTAATACACTGCACTCTACGAGCACCGCTATTATCAGCGATATTTAACTGTGTTTGCATCTGAATCATGTTCTTATTCCAATTCTATGTTCGGTTCTATCATATATAACTAAAGTTTAATGATGCTGCTTAAGATGCTTTTTTATCAACAACCTTAATTAAGGTCCACGTCTTTGTTTTAGACATTGGCCGACATTCTTTTATCATAACCACATCACCAATATTGCATTCATTATTAGCATCATGTGCGTGATATTTTGTAGAACGACGGATAAATTTACCATATAGTGGATGTTTAACTTTACGCTCACCCTTTACTACAATCGTTTTATCCATTTTATTACTGACAACTTCTCCAGTAATACTACGTTCAACTTTTGCTGTATTTTCTGACATTGTATTCACCTAGCTCTTAGCTGAAGCGGTAGACTTCATTTCGTTCATGATCGTTTTGATTCGTGCAATTTTCAAGCGAACCTTTCTCATTTCAGAAGGACGATTTAATTGCCCAGTAGAACGCTGCATACGGAATACAAATTGTTCTTTCAAACTCTCTAAAAGTTCAGTTGATAGCTCAGCTTCACTTTTATTACGTAAATCACTTGCTTTCATCACATCACCGTCCTTGTGACAAATACTGTCTTTATGGGTAATTTTGCAGCTGCTAATGCGAATGCTTCTCGAGCAATCGTTTCAGTAACACCTTCCATTTCATACAAAACTCGACCGGGCTGAATTAAGCATACCCAGTATTCAACATTACCCTTACCTTTACCCATTCGCACTTCTAATGGTTTACTGGTAATAGGTTTATCAGGAAACACACGAATCCAGATTTTACCACCACGTTTTATATGGCGTGTCATCGCACGTCTAGCAGCTTCGATTTGACGCGCCGTTAAACGACCACGACCTACAGCCTTTAAACCGTATTCACCAAAGCTTACTTTACTGCCCGTAACTGCCAGTCCACGATTTCGTCCTTTGAACTGTTTACGGAATTTTGTTCTTTTCGGCTGTAACATTTCAGACCTCTATCTCTTCTTCTTGCTGTCACGTCCAGCTGATTGGTTTCTCTTTTGCTCTAGGTCAAAAACATCACCCTTATAAATCCACACTTTAATACCTATTACACCGTATGTGGTATGAGCTTTTGCTGTAGAGTAATCTATATCTGCACGCAAGGTCTGCAAAGGAACTCGACCTTCACGATACCACTCTGTACGAGCTATCTCAGCACCGTTTAATCGACCTGCACAACTAATCTTAATTCCCAAAGCTCCAAGTCGCATTGCATTACCTACTGCACGCTTCATCGCTCGGCGGAACATAATACGTCTTTCTAGCTGACTTGCAATACCTTCCGCAACTAATTTTGCATCTAATTCAGGCTTACGAATCTCTTCGATATTAACCTTAACATTATTAGGGTGTAAACCCATCATACTAGCTGTTTCAGTACGAAGTTTCTCTATATCTTCGCCTTTTTTACCGATCACCACACCTGGGCGAGCCGTATGAATAGTTACAAATGCAGACTTAGCAGGTCTCTCGATTTGAATACGACTTACCGAAGCACTTTTCAGCTTTTTTTCAATAAATTCGCGAACTTCAATATCTTTATGCAAAAACTCTGCATACTCTCGGCCTTCCGCATACCATTTCGAACGCCAATCTGAGGCTATTCCCAGACGAAAACCAACTGGATGTATTTTCTGACCCATCTTTAAACCTCACCATCGCCAACGGTAAGAGTAATATGACTCGTCCGTTTTAATATACGATTTGCTCTACCTTTTGCACGAGCACGCAAACGTTTCATTGTAGGTGCAACATCTACCATTACCCTAGTAACAGACAGCTCATCAATATCCGCACCTTCATTATGCTCTGCATTTGCAATAGCAGAATCTAAAATCTTCTTGATAATTGCAGCCGACTTCTTCTGACTAAACGTCAGAATATCAAGGGCTTTATCTACCGGCATACCACGCACCTGATCAGCAACAAGACGTGCCTTTTGAGGAGATATACGAGCAAATTTTAATTTAGCATTTACTTCCATAGTCTTATCCTAACTCTTATCTGCTGTATGACCGCGATACATACGCGTCGGAGAAAACTCACCCAACTTATGACCGACCATATGCTCATTAATTAAAATGGGAACATGTTGACGACCATTATGTATAGCAAGTGTTAAACCAACCATTTCTGGAACTACCATTGATCTACGTGACCAGGTTTTAATTGGCTTACGATCATTAGCATCAACTGCTTTTAATACTTTAGCCATCAAGTGATGATCTACAAATGGACCTTTTTTTAATGAACGTGGCACCGCGACTACCTCTTATCTCTACGACGTACGATCAAGTGATCAGTACGTTTATTTTTACGTGTTTTATAACCTTTTGTAGGGGTTCCCCAAGGTGATACTGGATGACGACCACCTGATGTTTTACCTTCACCACCACCATGTGGATGATCAACAGGATTCATAACAACACCACGAACCGTAGGACGAATTCCACGATGACGACTTGCTCCTGCTTTACCGAGCTTAATCAGCGCATGTTCCGAATTACTAACCTCACCCACAGTTGCGCGACATGCTGAAAGAACTTTTCTCATTTCACCAGAACGTAAACGTAATGTTGAATAACGCCCTTCTCGTGCGATCAACTGCGCAGATGTTCCTGCGCTACGTGCTATCTGAGCCCCTTTACCGGGCTTCATTTCCACGCAATGAATCACAGTACCTACCGGCATGCTGCGTAATTCCATACAGTTACCTGTAGCAATTGGCGCATCAGAGCCTGTCAGCACACTATCTTCAGGACGCAACCCCTTTGGCGCAATGATATAACGACGCTCACCATCGACAAACTTCAACAAAGCGATATTAGCAGTACGATTAGGATCGTATTCAATTGTCTCAACAACTGCATTAATCCCATCTTTATCGTTACGCTTAAAATCTATAAGCCTATAGTGTTGCTTATGCCCACCACCTATATGACGAGTCGTAATACGCCCGTTATTATTACGCCCACCTGATTTACTTTTCTTTTCAAGTAATGCCTTGTGCGGCTTTCCTTTATGTAAATCGTTATTAACAACTCTAACCTGATGACGACGACCAGGTGAAGTTGGTTTCATTTTTACTGTAGCCATAACCTATGCCTCCGCGCCAAGATCTAATGATGAACCTTCGGCCAATCTAACATAAGCCTTTTTCCAGTTTTTACGCTTACCTTGACGCTTACCGAACGCCTTAGCTTTGCCTTTAACATTCACTGTTCTCACATCATCCACTTCAACTTCAAATAAAATTTGAACTGCTGTTTTTATCTCACGTTTAGTTGCATCAACAGCAACTTTAAAGGTATGAATATTTGACTCTGAACCTGAAACAGATTTCTCAGTAACATGCGGACCAAAAACCACGTGATATAAACGCTCTTTAGCATCATTCAATGCACTCATGATAACCACTCCTGAACTTTCCCAATCGCTGACGCGGTAATAACCACTTTATCATGTGCAACTAAATTCACTGGATTCAAACCTGACACCGTCGACACTTCGCAATTCGGAATATTACGAATTGATAAGGCAACATTACTATTCAACTCATCACCGACCAATAATGCGCTATTCGTATCATACTTCTCCAACTGAGCAACCATTAACTTAGTTTTAGGCTCTTTGACATTGAAATCATCAACAATAATCAAAGATTCAGATCTTACCAGCTCAGAGAAAATAGAGCACATAGCAGCACGATACATCTTCTTGTTTAGTTTTTGAGAGTAATCACGTGGGCGAGCAGCAAATGTCACCCCACCTTTTCTCCAAAGCGGGCCTCGACTAGTACCTGCACGTGCGCGACCCGTACCTTTTTGATTCCAGGGTTTCGCACCGCCACCACTAACATCAGAACGAGTCTTTTGTGCTTTTGTACCCGCACGGCCTCCCGCCATATAAGCTACCACAGCCTGATGAACCAGCGTCTCATTATAGTCTTTAGCAAATACAGCATCATCTAGAGTCACTGCCTTACCGTCAATATTATTTAATTTCATCTTGCTTAACCCTTAACCGCTGACTTCACAAGAACATTACCACCACGTGCACCAGGCACCGCACCCTGCACTAGCAATAGATTCTTCTCAAGGTCAATACGAACAACTGTTAGACTTTGTGTTGTCTGCTTAACCGCACCCATATGACCTGACATTTTCTTTCCCTTAAAAACACGACCAGGGGTTTGATTTTGCCCTATCGAACCCGGTGTTCTATGGTTAATAGAGTTACCATGCGTTGCATCTTTACCTGCGAAATTATAACGCTTCAACACACCTGCGAAACCCTTACCAATCGTAGTACCCGTAACATCAACCTTCTGACCTTCTCCGAATATTTCAACCGTGACTTCAGAACCCAGCTCATAATCTTCAGTTGAATCAACTCTTGACTCACGCGTAAAGACACCTGCCTCAACGGAGGCTTTTGCGTAATGACCTGAGCTTGGCTTATTAACTTTAGATGGCTTTTTACCACCCACTGTTAACTGAACAGCACTATAACCATCAGACTCAACTGTTTTGAGCTGAGAAACACGATTTGGCAACATTTCCAACACCGTGACTGGTGTTGCATTACCATCCTCATTATAAATGCGGGTCATTCCAACTTTCGAACCCAGCAGACTGATTGCCATGTGGCCACCTCATTAATCTTAAATTTCAAGTATGCATTACATTAGTACACACATACTTCCAACAATTTTTTTATTCAAACACTTTAACTTGAAACCTGGTTTTCTTATTCAAAAACCAACTACCTAGCCGAAGAAAGGCGCGCATTATGCCAGATATTTTTACCTTATGGAACTTTATATTCATCTTTTATTCACAATTCTTTAGAATAAAAAAACGAAATAATTAAGGTGGCCATATCAGCAGATTACAACCCTACTTGACAGCGAATTAAGTCAGTTTGATTTGCACATCCACACCTGTAGCAAGATCCAATTTCATCAAGGCATCCACTGTTCTATCCGTAGGCTCAACGATATCCATTAAACGCTTATGGGTACGAATTTCATATTGATCTCGCGCATCTTTATTGACATGAGGAGAAACCAAAATCGTAAAGCGTTCTTTACGAGTAGGCAATGGAATAGGCCCCTTAACTCGAGCACCTGTTCTTTTTGCTGTTTCTACGATTTCACGAGCTGAACGATCAATTAATTTATGATCGAATGACTTTAAACGAATTCGGATTTTTTGACCTGACATATTATTTACTCAATTTAAACTTAAATTATTTACTTTTAGTGCACTTAGATATTTACTCAACAATCTTAGCAACAACACCCGCACCAACTGTACGACCACCTTCACGAATTGCAAAACGCAATCCATCATCCATCGCGATTGGGTTAATCAGCGTTACCACCATTTTAACATTATCACCTGGCATCACCATTTCCGTTCCTTCTGGCAAATCACAAGCACCGGTAATATCGGTAGTTCTGAAGTAGAACT
>JALSJN010000006.1 GCA_026989335.1 Thiotrichaceae bacterium | reverse complement strand
GTATCTAATAAAGGTGTAACAAGAGATTAAACAATTTATAAACTTTTTATAAACTCTGCACTATCAAAAGGCTTCTCACAGACATTACATAAAGTCTCTATTATTTGGAAAGGAAGAATGAGAAGGTAGTACCTTCTCCTAATTTACTCTTTACCTTTAAAGAAGAGTTATGAAGCAACAATAAACGCTGACTGATAGCCAAACCTAGCCCTGCGCCAACATGCTTTAGCTTATTATCGTCTGAAACACGATAATAAGGCTCAAAAATATATTGCAGATGGTGCTCTGCAATACCAGAACCATAATCTATTATTTTTATTTCATGAGTATTTTGATCAATTCTTTCAGTACAAAGCACTATCTCGCCACCTCGCTTACTGTACCGAATAGCATTTTCAACTAAGTTCTGAATAACCCGTTCAATCTTTGCCATATCTGCGCTAATCTGAGCATCTGGCTCCTTACAATCAACAATTAGCTTTACTTCTTTTTTCTTTGCTTTTTCTTCTAGACTCGTATAAATATCACTAAGTAAGTCACCTATCATAAACTCTTCTTTCTTAGCGTCTACTTGCCCACTCTCTAAACGCGTTAATTCAAATAATTCATTAATCATTCCCTCTAAACGATCACCGTTATTTATCGCTTTTTTTAAATAAGTTTGTCGTTCTTCTAACGACATGCTGTCCTGTTTTAGTTCTAAGGTCTCCAAGTACGCCTTCATCCCTGCTAATGGTGTACGTAAATCATGAGAAACATAAGCTAAAAATTCTGAACGAATTTCATCTTGCTTATTAAGACGATCAAGCTGTGCAACAATACGTTCTTCCATTTGATGAAAGGTTCTTTTTAATTGATTTAATTCGCCTTTTCCAGTGTCAGACTTATTTCCATCAATTAAGTAGTCTCCAGATGGCTTTCCAACACTTTCAAAAGCTTTAATCTCCTTTGTTAATCGTCTTAATGGTCGAGTTAAAGCATAAAAAAGTAATAATGATGCCAACAACAAAAACAATAAAGCACTTACTATCCCAAGCAAACTTATCTTCCATGCTTTGTTTAACTCTAATGCTGTAGAAATACTGTCAAAATTTTCGCCACCAATAATAATATATAAATAGCCAACAAAGGCTCCCATTCCATCGGTGTTTTCATTTTTACTTTCATTATTTTTTGCATAAACTCTTGCTGCAGAAAATATTTTTTGCTTACTCGTTGAACGTGGGTCATCTCCTAGTATGGGCAGATCAATACTTTTTTCGATAAAAGATGTTATAGGTTTTAAGTTTATAGACCTTCTTTTTATTTTTTTCTCTGGAGCATCATAGGTAACAAGATTACCCTTCTCATCCAGTACATATAATTCAATTGTTGGCCCTAAAATCATCATTTGATGAAAGGCCTCTTTAATCATATCAGGATCAAATTTCCCATGATTAGTAATCCCCAGATCTTTTACAATATTTTTTGCTAAATCTAAATGTAAACGTTGCGAGGCCTCATTTTGAGTCGCTACTGAGGCTTGTTCAAATAGCCAAAAAAATAACACTGCCATTACTAAGAAAACACTTAGTAAGACTAAAGCAAGACGACTATAAAGGCTTTGAAACATTAGCCATCCTCACTCAAAAACTTATAACCCACCGCCCAAACTGTTTGTATAAAGTCAGGCTTGTTATCTGATCTCTTTAATTTTTTACGTAAGCGATTGATATGTGTATTTACTGTATGTTCGTATCCATCATGAGTATAGCCCCAAACTGCATCTAACAACTCACCTCGTGAATAAACTTGTTGCTGGTTTTGGGCAAGATAAAAAAGTAAATCAAACTCACGAGCTGTTAACTCTATCGAGTTCCCATCTAATAATACTCTACGTGATTTATTGTTGATTGAGAGTTCTTCAAAAATTAGTTCTGTTTGTTTACTTGTCAGGGCATCATTACTATCAGATTGATTATTGAGTTCACAACGTCGCAATAAAGCTTTAATTCGCGCCTGAAACTCACGCATACTAAATGGCTTGGTCAAATAATCATCTGCGCCTAACTCCAAACCGATAACCCTATCCGCCTCACTATCAAGCGAGGTTAACATCATAATTGGAACTGCCGGCCGAAGAACGCGAAGCTCTTTACACAAATCTAGCCCATTGTAACTTGGCAACATAATATCTAAAACGACTAGATCATAATCAGATGTGGTGAGGTAATCTTTAGCTTTTAAGCCATCGTCAAAATGTACTGTTTCATAGTTGAGATCTTGCAAGTGATAAACCAACATTTCTGCAATGGCAGGTTCATCTTCAACGATAATAATTTTAGGCATTTTATCCTATACGACTACTTGGACTCTTTAGATTCTTCATCCTTAGTAAAAAGACTAACAGAAACTAATATTACCGCTCCAATATTGATTGCGATATCGGCTACATTAAACGTGGCAAAATGAGAGAAACCGTCATTCCACTTACTTAGAAAGAACACATTCCAGTCTGCATAAACATCGATAAAGTCAATTACCTTACCATGCAATAAACGATCAATACCGTTACCTACCGCGCCACCTAATACCAGCGACAAACCCACTGCCGTCCATTTATCTGATTTAGAAAGTTTTGCCAACCAGATGATAATTGCAATACTGACAACCACTGCCAGAATCACAAAGAACCAACGTTGCCAACCGCCCTGCCCACCTAAAAAACTAAACGCCGCGCCGTAATTATAGGCCAAGGTAAAGTCAAGATGAGGGAGAACCTTATACGATTCACCACCAAGCTCTAGGTTTGCTTCTGCCATCCATTTTGTAATTTGATCTATGAAGACAATAACAAATGAAATCCAAATGTATTTTAATGCTGAGCCAGATGCAGAACTAGGCATAATGACGCACCTCGCCTTCACCATCAACATTCTCTACACAACGACCACAAAGCTCAGGGTGATTAGCATTACTACCCACACTCTCTTGGTGATGCCAACAACGCACGCACTTTTCTGCATCTGATGCTTTTACGCTTAGCCATACCCCACTTGTACCTTCGGCTTCTACTGCATCTGAGGGCTTGCTATCTACATTTTCTACACTTGCGCCTGATGCAATCAACACAAAACGTAGCTCCTCATCAAGCTTACTGAGTGCTTCAAACATATCGCCTGAGGCATAAACTGTCACTTCGGCATTTAGTGATGAGCCGATGGAGTTGTCTTTGCGTAGTTTCTCTAATTGTTTGCTCACCGCAACACGCACTTCAAAAATACTTGCCCAATCAGACTCACTAAGCACTTCGTTATCACCTAGTTCAAACAGCTCGTCGTACCATTCTGTTAACAAAACATAATCGACTGGTTTTTCAGAGCCATCAGCGGATGAAGAGCCATCAGCAGATGAAGAATCTTTATAAATAGAATTCCAAATCTCTTCACTGGTAAAACTAGTGATTGGGTACATCCAACGAACCAGCGCTTGCAGAATATGATGCGCTGCGGTTTGCGCCGAACGACGAGGCAATGAATTTGCGGGCATGGTGTATTGGCGATCTTTTGTAATATCCAAATACAGGCTACCCATATCAATCGAGCAGAATTTTAAGATTTCTTGGTAGACCAAATGGAACTGCATATCTTCATACGCTTTGGTAATAACAGCTTGTGATTTTGCTGTTTTATCCATTGCCCAGCGATCAAGAGCCAGCATGTCTTCTGGGGCGACCATATCCGTTGCGGGATTAAAATCATTCGTGTTTGATAACAAATAACGTGCTGTATTTCGGATGCGACGATACGCATCAGCCGAACGTTTTAATATTTCATCGGATACCGTAATTTCACGCGAATAATCAGAAGATGAAACCCAAAGGCGCAAAATATCAGCCCCTAAGTTTTTCATGACTTTTACGGGTGCGATTCCGTTGCTGTCCGACTTCGACATTTTCTTGCCTTTTTCATCCACTACAAAACCGTGTGTTAACACATTTTTGTAAGGCGCTCTGCCGTGCATTGCAGAAGATGTTAGCAATGACGAATGGAACCAACCACGGTGCTGATCCGAACCTTCAAGATACATATCGGCGGGCGAATACAAATGCTCTTCACGATCTAATACCGAGAAATGCGTTGTGCCTGAATCAAACCAAACATCCAACGTATCGGTAGTTTTTTCATAATCACCTGCATCATCACCAATCAAATCCTCTGAACTCATGCGATGCCAGTATTCGATACCTTCTTGCTCGATACCTTTTGCAACCGTCTCCATGATTTCTAGAGTATTAGGATGCAATTCTTGTGTTTCACTATGCACAAAGAGCGGAATAGGAACGCCCCAAAAACGCTGGCGCGAAATACACCAATCAGGGCGTGTTTCAATCATTTTAGAAATACGGCTTTCACCCCATTCTGGCACCCAATTGACGCTTTTAATACCTTCGAGCGCTGTCTTGCGTAGACCTTCTTTCTCCATGCTGATGAACCACTGTGGTGTTGCACGGAAGATGATGGGGGTTTTGTGTCTCCAACAATGTGGATAGCTGTGACGAATTTTTTCTGAAGCAAGCAAACTTCCGTTTTCTTCAATTTTCGCCATGACGGTTTTATGTCCACCGTAAACGAATTGCCCGCCGACGAGCTCAACATCTTCAAAAAAGTGACCATCGTTACCCAATGGATTAATCACTTCTAAATTGTATTTTTTAGCAACAATATAATCGTCCGTACCATGCGCTGCTGCCGTGTGAACCGCACCTGTTCCGCCTTCTGCCGTTACGTGCTCACCCAAAATGACAGGTAACTCACGATCATAAAAAGGATGCTTTAACATCAAACCTTCAAGGTCTGCACCTTTACATGAGCCAAGTACGTCTTGATTCTCTAGCTCGAAACGAGCTAATGCACTTTCATGCAATGACTCTTCTAAAACTAATGCGCCTTTTTCTGTTTTGATCAGTAGATAAGTAAAATCTTCATGCAGTGTTACCGCCATACTGGCTGGCAGTGTCCACGGGGTTGTTGTCCAGATGACCATGCTGATATTTTCTGCGTCAGCAGAATCAGATACTCCAAACTTTGCCGCCATCGCACTTTGATCAGCCGCTAAATATTTAACATCGATAGAATCCGAAGTTTTATCTTGATGCTCAACCTCAGCTTCTGCGAGTGATGATCCACAGTCCAAACACCAGTTAACAGGCTTTTGACCTTTGATTAAATGGCCTTTCTCGATGATTTTACCAAGTGAGCGAACAATATCCGCCTCCGTTTTAAAGTTCATCGTTAAGTATGGGGCATCCCACTCACCCAACACACCCATACGGATGAAACCTTCTTTTTGTTGCTCAACTTGCTTGCCCGCATATTCACGACAAAGTTTACGAAACTCAGTCGCATCAACTTTTTGCCCGACTTTGCCAACCTTCTTTTCAACAACCGCTTCAATCGGCAAACCGTGACAATCCCAACCGGGTTTATAAGGGGAATCAAATCCTGCCAATGTTTTGCTTTTAATAACAATGTCTTTTAGGATTTTATTGATGGCATGACCAAGGTGTAATTCGCCATTCGCATAGGGAGGACCATCGTGCAAAATATATTTAGGTCGCCCAGCCGCGTGATCACGAAGCTTTTGGTAAATATCAGCCTTTATCCATTCTTCTAACATCGCAGGCTCGCGGTTAGCTAAGTTTCCTTTCATCGGAAAGCTGGTATTAGGTAGATTTAAGGTCTTTTTGTAATCAACTTGATTACTATTTGAATCGTCGCTCACGGTACATCCTGAATATGAATCGTAAAACCGCTTAGAATAACAAAAAAATAAGGCCACCCCCCCTCTTTTTCGCTGTTTTGTATGAATATTTCACCATTACCTCCATCCGCATCTAAACAACTTGATTTCTCGTATAATATTTCTTCAAGTATCAATCATTATTATTTCAATAGAGAGACCTCAAATGACTTTTAAACACGCTGTTATCAACACACTTTTAGTATCATCTGTATTAGTAAGTTCAGGTTTACAAGCTAAAGTTCCCGGCATAACTACAGGTGCACAACTACAAGCACAGGCTGAAAAACGCACGACAATAATCAGCACACAAGCATTAAAAAAGATGCTTGATGAAGATTTGGACATGGTCTTAGTTGATGTCCGCCTTCCTTCTGAAATTACGGGGATGGGTGGCGCAATTAAAGCACCTCAAAATAGAAACATCCCACGTGGATGGCTTGAATATCGAATCATCAGCGTAGCACTTAGTAAAGACACGCCCATCGTCGTTTATTGTGGAGCAGGGATTAGAACGCCCTTAGCGGCAGACACACTACAAAAAATGGGTTATACCAATGTGAAAAACTATTCAGCAGGTTATATTGGCTGGAAGAAGGCTGGTTTGCCGACCGCACCATAATTTTTAGCCCTAACAACCTAAAAATCAGGTTTTTTAATACCCACCACCCCCCTTTTTCGATGATTTGTACGTTAAAAAGCACCTAAATCACGTAAAAATCATCGAAAAAAGGGGGAGGTGGGTATAAATCCAAGGGTTTTAAGCCTAAAAACAGGCTTATTTTACCAACAATCACTGATTAAACTTTCACTCTGTGTTGTTGTCCCACAATATGATAAATTGTCCTCAATTATTCTATCATTTGGAGCTTCACGCGTGACCTTAAACACACCTAATAATACCAGCACGCCTAACGATACAATTAATAGCTATCCTATTGAACAACCTTTTAAGTTTCCATTAGTTATCACTGCCCTGTTGGT
>JALSJN010000005.1 GCA_026989335.1 Thiotrichaceae bacterium | reverse complement strand
TATAAAGAATCAGACACCACCAGAGCCTGATGATAATTTTGACGTGACTTAATCGTCTGGATAGACGATCACTTGGCTTTAGCCGAAAATACGAAGCCACCGGCTTGAGCCGGTGGTCGTTGACAATTTAATTGCGTTTAGCATCAACCACATGGGGTAGCTGCGCAATTTTCTCTAGCACTTCATACAGCTGTACCGTATTTTCAATTTGAATGGTTATGTTTAAAATTGAAACCAAGTCGGTGTTGCCCTGCTTTCTGTTGATGTCTGATACATTGACAGAGGCTTTTGCAAGCACCATGGCAACATCACTAAGTAAGCCTGGTTGGTTAAATCCGGTGACTTGAATTTCAACGGTATAGGCTGTGGTTTCAGTGCCCCATGTCGCTTCTGCTAGGCGTAATGACTTTTCTTCACCGAGATTTTTTGTATCTATATTTGCGCAGTCTTTGCGGTGAATGGTAATGCCGCGACCAACTGTAATATAGCCGATGATGTCGTCACCGGGCGCGGGTTTACAGCAGTTGGCAATCTCTACTAATAAGTTGCTGACTCCTTCTATTCGTATTCCACGGTCGTTGTTTTTATCGACATTAATTTTGCGGAGCTTTACCTCTTCTTTTTTGGGAATGTCGAGTGTTGCGGTTAATTGCGGTACGCTAATATCACCGCGCCCTAAGGCGACTAAAAATTCTTTTTTAGACTGATGATGAAAGCGCGTTTGTAAGGCTTCAAAATCAAAGGATTTTATGTTTAAACGGTGCTTTTCTTGTTCCAGAATTTCCATGCCATCTTGAATATTCTTTTCGTGATCTTGCTGCCTAAACCAATGACGAATCTTACTGCGAGAACTTGATGAGCCAATATACCCCAAAGAAGGATTTAGCCATTTGCGCCGAGGTTGCTCTAACTTTTGGGTAATAATTTCTACTTGATCACCATTGTTTAATTTTTTATCTAGTGAAACTATAACGCCGTTAATCTTAGCCCCTGCGCAACGATGCCCAATACTGGTATGCACCGAGTAGGCAAAGTCTAGCGGCGTAGAGCCTTTTGATAGGTCTTTAATATCACCCTGCGGAGTGAGCACAAATACGCGATCAGGGAATATCTCTGCACGAAAGTCTTCTAATAAAGAAGCGTCATCCTCGGTGCTATCGAGTAATCGACGTAATGAGCCAACCACACGCTCCATTGCTGCATTTTCACCGCCTCCTTCTTTGTAGCGCCAATGCGCGGCAACGCCTAATTCGGCAAAGACATTCATATCGTGGGTGCGAATTTGAATTTCTACATGACGACCTTTTGGGCCGATGACGACAGTATGTAATGATTGATAACCGTTAGGTTTGCGGTTGGCGATATAATCATCCAACTCGGCAGGTACATGTTTCCATTGCTCGTGAACGATTCCTAATGTGCCATAACAAGTCTGTACGTCATCAACAATCACCCGAACTGCACGTAAATCATAAAGCTGGTCAATGGATAAACCTTTGCGTTGCATCTTTTTCCAAATGCTATAGATATGCTTAGGTCGGCCAAACACTTCTGCTTTAATGTCTGCTTTGGTCAGTAATATTTCAAGGTCGGTCGTAAAGGCCTCAATATACGCTTCACGTTCAATGCGTTTTGAGGTTAGCGACTTGGCTATTTGCTTGTAGGTGTGTGGCTCTAAATAGCGAAAGGCTAGATCTTCCATTTCCCACTTTACTTGGCTGACTCCGAGTCTGTTGGCCAATGGTGCAAAAATATCCATGGTTTCTTGTGCGAAGCTACGTTGCTCATACAAGTCAGCATCGACCAATAAGCGTAAGTGCTGTAAGCGCCAAGCAAGATGTATAAGCACGGCGCGCACATCATCCACCATGGCAAGCAACATACGCCTTAAGCGTTCTGCTTGCTCCGGCTCGGGCGTTTCTTTGTCTGAGGGTGATTTGAAGTTATGTAACCAACGCATATTTTTTACTAATAATGCAATGGTGCTACTAAATTCTTCCGCGATTGTTTCAATCGAATAAGTATCGGCTAGGCGCACATCACTTAGAATGGCGGCGATTAATGACACTTGATCGACCTGTAGATTGCGTAAAATATCGGCAACATCCAGCCCAAAAGGGATGTGTTTATATTGGCTAAATGCGGAAACAGCCTGCATCAAATTTATCGCTTTGATTAGCTGAAGTTTATCTTTATTATTATTTGTAACCCACAAGCGCTCAACCCATGCATCGTGGCTACGATCACTATTATCACTGAGTTGGCTATGTTGCATGGCTTACCTAGTCAATTTATGATTTAAGAAAATTAAGGTCAAGGTGGTTATACCACGCATGAGTTGTTATTTTATAGCAAGTTTGGTGGCGCGGTATTGTTTTCACGATTAGATTAATATGCGCATGTTTTATATCTATGCAAGTTTCTTGTTTGAAAAACTACAATTTAATTAGCTTTTCCTCTAATTCATTAAGGTGGCGAATAACGGCACTCGGTATTTTCCCCCTCGGCCAAGCTTGCAAGCGAGGGTTAAACCAAATGGCATGTAAACCGGCAGCATGTGCCCCTAAAATATCATTCTTTGGGTTGTCGCCCACATACACCGTTTCATGTGCTTTTGTGCCAGCAAGCACTAAGGCTTGATCAAATATAGTCTTATTAGGTTTAGAAGCTCCAGCTTGTTCAGATGAGAGTGTAAAGTCAAAGAGATGCCCAATACCGATATGATTTATGTCCGCATTGCCGTTACTGATGACCCCTAAAGAGTAGCGTGTCGCTAAATCTTCAAGAATATCTAACGTGCCATCAAAAAATGTAACTTCATTACGTGCTAACCAAAATACTTCAAAACCCGCCTCAATGTAACGATGATTAGAACTTTGATTATAACCCACTTCTTCGGCAAGGACTTTCATCCAGTTTTTACGTAAAATAGTTAAGTCATACAAATTATTTTGCTGCACCTGCATATAATTGACTCGATGCTCAACCAATGCTGAGGCGCTATATTTTTGTGGTATCTTTGGGTAGTATGTGATTAACCAATCATAAAAACATTGTTCTGCATGTTTAATCACCGGGTGGCATTCCCATAATGTGTCATCTAAATCAAAGGCAATGCATTTAATATTCATGGGCCTATTATATATGTTTCAAGCTTATAAACGACGTTTTAACAAAGGTTTATTAGGAGCTTTTTTCACCTTCAGCTTTTTACTCTTCATGCCATTAACGCTTCAAGCAAAACGTTAGTATTGATTCATGGCTACCTATCTAATGCGAGTATTTGGAATACCTCTGGGTTTTCTCAGATAGTAGAGCGCAATGGTTTTGTGCAGGGTGACAGCTATAATTTTAACCCGTGGGGGATGATGGTACCCCGCCCGATTGCGCCTGAAGTGAATGCTTTTTATCGTGTTGAGCTACCCTCGCAGACCAACCTGCAAACGCAAGAAGGTATCTTGCTGCAATACCTGCAACACCTTTATGCGCAACGCCAAGAGCCACTGACATTAATTGGCCATTCGGCAGGCGGGGTGGTAGCTAGGCTATTTTTACTCGATCCAAAGCGTGTTCCTGTTAACGGTTTAATTACTATTGCTACACCGCATTTAGGTACGCCTACTGCGGACCTTGCCTATATGGCAGGTAACTCACCCATTGGCATGATGATTAGTATGGCGGGTGAAGAAACTTTACAGGACTCGCGCGGTTTAATGTCTGATTTAAAAGAAGAAAAGCAGGGTAGCTTTCTATTTTGGATGAATCGACAGCCATACCCTAATATTCACTACGCGTCTATCGTGCGTAAAAATGAGAGTATCTCCAAGCCAAAAAAGTTTGATTTTATCGTGCCTGCGGCAAGCCAAAATATGAATAATGTTTGGAGCTTGCGAGGCCGTTCTGGTGTTGCCATTACCACAGAAAGCCATGTGTTAAGCTATAAAGATGGTTTGGTGGTTTTGGATATTCTCAAACAGATAAAATAAGCTACACCAGAGATTAATTTCACTCGTTCTTTGATAAATTTAGTAAATTCGATTAGACTAGCGGCTCTCCACAACTACCACCCGAGGAGAATGGTTGCGTAGAAACTTTGTTTTTTTGTAATTTCAGATAAAGTATCTACAGTGATTCTTGGAGGATGACGCTGTTTTCTAATTTATTAGTAGCGTAACCAAATTTAACCCTAAGCTTGCTTAGGGTTTTTAGTTTCTGTGTATTTGTTTTTTTAAGTGCCTGTGAGATTCACTAAGAAAAAAATAAAAATTTTACTTATGAGGGACTTGAAGTTCATGAGGGTAAATAAATAACAACTTCATGTTGTTAAACTCTTTACGTTCAAGTCTTTTTATCTTTGTTCGTTCATCTTAAATTAAAGTTCTCTATGTTATTCTGAAAACTAATGGGTGCTTGCCCGCAAACTCTAAAAATAGAATTTACTATGTCCTCACCAATAAAAATATTTGGCTACAACCCGTTATTCATAACTGTGCCTATTTCTCTTGTGCTACATGTCGGTTTGTATGCGATGGGATTCAGATTACCTGACTTACCTTCAGCACCAAAAGCACCTATTTTAGATATTCGTTTAGTCAAAACCAGTAATGACAAAGCCCCCCAGAATGCAGACTTTATCGCCAACAGCAATCAACAAGGCAGTGGAGAAACTAAAGATAAATCTAAAATAAGCAGCCCGAATGCGGCAAAAGAAGCAAATAATGAAAATGGAGATGAACTGTTAAGCTCTGAAAGAACGGTTAAAAAAGTGGTTGAGAAATTGGAGCCAGAATTATTAACCACCAAGGGAAAAACCAATAAATTAATTAATAAAAAACCTAAAGAAGAGCAGAAGCCTGAAGAAAAAACCGTAGTCGTTGATAACTCAGAAGAGACTGAGGCAATAGCAAAGTTGATGGTTGAAATGAGCGAGCAAGAAGAGCGCTATGCGAAAAGACCGCGTATTCGTTTCATAGATTCACTCAGCACAAGGGGAACTGTTGAAGCTGAATATATTATAAACTGGTCCAAAAAAATGGAACGTATTGGCAATATTAACTTCCCACAAAAAGCACTCGATTTAAGTTTAAGTGGTACACTTATTCTAAATACTACCTTAGATAGGGCAGGGCGTGCAGTTTCCATTGATATTTCAGTATCATCAGGCTCTAAAGTATTAGATAAAGCTGCTATAAAAATAGTAAAGCTAGCATCGCCCTATGAGCCTTTGCCGAAAGAAATTCGTGCGAAGTATGACCGTTTAAATATTACACGAACGATCATTTTTCATAAGAAAAAAGGGGAAGAAGCGAAGTTCTATTCTAAATAAGGTGTTAAATAATGGATGATGCAGAAAGTCAGCAACAAGACTCAAGCTTTTTACAAGGCCAGTTTTTGATTGCGATGCCTAACTTAGCAGATCCATACTTTGAGCACTCTGTGACATTAATCTGTCAGCACAATGATGAAGGTTGCTTTGGTTTGACCATTAATCGGCCGATACAAGTGACCGTGACGGAGCTATTTGATCAACTTAATATCCCTGTTGAAAATGAATCAATAAAAGGGTTGAAAGCATTGAGTGGTGGGCCAGTGCAACCAGAACAAGGTTTTGTGATACATGATAAAAAAATCGAAAAGACATGGGAAAACACCCTGCAAGTTACTGATGATTTATTCGTAACAGCCTCACGCGATATCTTATTTGATATTGCGGCTGACAACGGGCCAGAAAATTTCTTACTCATTCTGGGTTGTGCCAGTTGGATTGCTGGGCAAATGGAAGCAGAGGTACTTAATAATTCTTGGCTGAATTGCGATGCTAATAGCAAAATTATTTTTAATACGCCGTATAGCGAACGTTGGAACGGCGCGGTTGAAAAAATGGGCATCAATGTTGCATTTATCAGTGATGTAGCAGGGCATGATTAACCCGTGAGTTTTAAATAATAATGGCAACAATACTCGCCTTTGATTTTGGTTTGCAGCGTACGGGTGTCGCCATCGGTAATACGCTAACGGGCTCTGCAACACCAGAATGTACTTTGCAAAGTAAAGACGATGCGCCCAATTGGGATGAAATAACAAAACTCATTGAAGAATGGAAACCGAGTAAAATTATTGTTGGAATGCCAACTGAACTTGATGGTAGTGAAAACCCACTACATAAAAGAATTACGCGCTTTTCTAACCAATTAAACGGGCGATACAATCTTCCTGTAGAGCATGAAAATGAACAGTTTAGTTCAATCGAAGCAGCGCAACGGTTAAAACAATTACGTCAAAGTGGGCGCAAACAAAAAATAAAAAAAGAGGAGGTCGATAAAATAGCCGCTTCCATCATCTTAGAAACTTGGATGAAAAATAATGGCTATTAGCAGATCGAAGGCTCAATAATGAATAATATAAAACAAGCGATAAAGAACAAATCAAAATACGATGTCAGCCAACTTTTAGACACCATGTCTGGCGAACTCAGAAAAATTATTAAGCATAAACCCGCCGAAGCCCCAGTCATGGTCGGGATTCATACCGCGGGTGTTTGGATTGCTCACGCTTTACATAAGTCCTTGAAGATTGAAGAACCTTTGGGCGAATTGAATATTAATTTTTATCGTGATGACTTTAGCCGTATTGGGCTTCATCCACAAATTCAACCTTCCAATATTCCTTTTAGCGTGGAAAATAAACACATCATTTTAGTCGATGATGTACTATATACAGGACGTACCATACGAGCTGCGATGAACGAATTATTCGACTTTGGACGACCCGCTAGCATTACTCTGGTGGTGTTAATTGATAGAGGTAACCGTGAATTACCCATCGAAGCGCAAGTAGTCGGTTTTAAAGATGAATTAGATAATGATAATTACTTTAAACTAAGCAATGATAATGACAAGCTGGAGCTAGAAGTAGTCAACCGTGAGCAAAAATAACACTTCAGAATCTTTTCCAAATGAGCGTATTGAGCATCCGTTAGCACTGCAATCTGTTAAGGATTCGTCCCCCGGCCCATTGCCCTCATCCATGCAATTAACAGCAGATGGAAAGCTCAAACATTTTTTAACCGTCGAAGGTTTGCCGCCATTATTGTTGGAAGAAATATTAGATCGCGCCGAACAATTTGTCTCTCTACCCAATAAAGCCCAAGTCCAAGCACCACTGCTGCGAGGCAAAACGGTGATGAATCTCTTTTTTGAGAATTCAACACGCACTCGAACCACCTTTGAACTTGCTGCAAAACGTCTTTCCGCAGATTTGGTAAATCTTGATATTCGCAACTCAGCCACCACCAAAGGCGAAAGCTTATTGGATACCATCCGTAACCTTGAAGCGATGGGCTGTGATATGTTTGTGGTAAGGCATTCCAGCAGTAGCGCTGCACATTTTATCGCACGTTATTGCGCGCCTCATATTAGCGTTATCAATGCGGGGGATGGTCGGCATGCACATCCCACACAGGCGATGTTGGATATGCTCACCATTCGCCAATTTAAGGGTCGTGATTTTACGCCTTTAAAAATAGCGATTATTGGTGATATCAAACACTCTCGTGTGGCACGCTCACAAATTCACGCCCTCACAACGTTATGCGCCGGAGAAATCAGATTAATTGGGCCGCAAACATTAATGCCCGAAGGCATCGAAAACATGGGGGTAACAACCTATGCCAATATCGAAAAAGGTTTACATGATATTGATGTGATTATCACGCTACGTTTACAACACGAGCGCATGGATACAGCGATGCTACCCTCGGTTCGAGAGTTTTATGCGCGTTATGGCCTAACCCAAGAGCGCCTAGAGCTTGCCAAAAAAGATGCCATTGTAATGCACCCCGGCCCCGTCAACCGTGGTGTAGAGATTGATTCTCGGGTCGCCGATGGAGCACAATCTGTTATTTTACAACAAGTGACTAATGGCATTGCGGTTCGTATGGCAGTAATGTCGATGGTGATGAGCTCACAAGCCGCTTCGGCAGTGGAAAATTAATTATGAGTGATACCAAAACACGACTCATTAAAAATGGCAGAATTATTGATCCTGCAAGCCAGTTTGATCAAGTAGCTGATATTGCCATTAGAAAGAAAAAGATTGTCGGTATCGGTTCTGCGATTCCTAAAGACTTTAAAGCGACTGACGTTATTGATGCCACAAATCTTTGGGTACTTCCTGGAATTATCGACTTAAGTGCGTACTTGCGTGAACCCGGGCAAGAAAATAAAACCCGAATTAATTTTGAAACACATGCCGCCGCAAGTGCGGGCATCACCCGTATTTGTTGTATGCCAGAAGTGGACTCGCCCATAGACGGTGGCGCCACAGTTAAACTGATTAAAAGCAAAGCGAAACAAGCAGGCTATGCGCGAGTCAGCGTGATTGGCTCACTCACACAAGGGCTTGCGGGTGAGCAACTCAGTCATATGGGAAGTTTAAAATATGTCGGTTGTGTGGGCGTTAGTCAGGGGCATGAGAAAATCAAAGACCTTGCAACGCTCAGAAAGGCGATGGAATACGCCGGTACATTCGAACTGCCGTTATTTTTGCATCCCATTGAACATTCATTAACGGCAAAAGGCGGAATGCACGAAGGGGCACTATCCACCCGCCTAGGTTTAGCGCCAATACCTGCGGCATCAGAAACTATCGCGCTAGCACAAATAATTGCTTTAGTTGAACTGACCAATACCCCAGTGCATTTTTGCAGATTATCTTGCGCAGCCAGTATTCCATTACTAAAAGCTGCCAAAGAACGCGGGCTGCCTATCACCGCCGATGTAGCCGCACACCAGTTATTTTTAACCGAAATGGATGTGGCAGATTACAACCCGCTGTGCCATACCATCCCACCTTTACGCACGATGGCTGATCGTGATGCACTACGCCAAGCAGTAGCCGATGGTGTTATTGATGCCATTTGTTCAGATCACCAGCCGCACGAAGTCGATGCAAAACTGGCTCCGTTTGAAGAAACCAGCCCCGGTATTTCAGGCTTTGAAACCCTGCTTCCGCTAACGTTACGTTTGGTCGATGATGGTGTATTAACCGAAATGCAAGCGGTAGCCTTGCTAACCAGCAAGCCCGCACAACTTATAAACTCAAACGCTGGAAAGCTTCAAGCCGGTGCTGTGGCTGATTTAAGTTTATTTAATCCACAAACTATGTGGCAATTAGAGGCTAAAAAATTACTCAGCGAGGGTAAAAACACCCCATTTTCAGGCTGGGGCTTTGAAGGTAAGACAGTGCAAACGTTTGTAAAAGGAAAGTCAGTCTACTGTGTGAAACAGTAGAACTGATAGGCTAAGTCAGGCTAGCCTTGTATGACTGTTATTTTTTAAGATTCTGTAATTCATTATTCGCTGAATTAATCGCATTTTCAATGGCTTTTTGAATTGCGCCTTCCATGCCGGCAGGAACTGTCATTTGAATTGTTTCCATCTTTTGCTTCACAGCTTCGATTGTTTCAGCGCTTTTTTCTTTAATCGCTTCTACTGATGCAGGGGCTACTTCTGTGGTTTTTGTAGTAGTTGCTGTGTCATTCGAAGTAGGAGCTGAGGTGGTGGCTGCAGGAGCAGCAGTGTTGCTCGTTTCAGTGTTGGTGGTCGCTGTATTAGCGGCATCGGCTGAGCTTGGCTCTGCTTGAGTCTCAGATGTTGTTGGTGTGGGTGCTTCAGGCGCCTTTGGGGCTTCCATAGTTTCTGGGCTTGGAGTATTTGGCACGGCACTTGGCATAGCAGGCTCAGCAGGTTTTTGCATCGTTTCTACTGCAGGAGCTGGAGCAGCAGGCATAGAGGGTGCTGCCGGCTGTTCTTGATTAAGGGCTGGTTCTACAGCGGCATTGACCTCGGTGCTTGGTGATGCAGAGTCAGATGAGCCAGAAGTGGTTGAGTTATTTGATGTCATGCTACTTGTAGGCATACCAAACGATAAGGCAGTGTTATCAACAGCGGGACGTTTCGCCATCCATACAAAGGCTGCTGTAGCTAAAGCAGTAAAAAGTAAGAGAGTTAGCGTAGCTGCTGATTTCATAATATCGTCCTAATAATAAGTGTGCTTTATTTTAACATTGATTTAGCGCAATTGAAAATATGAAAAATTCAGCAGTTTTTATCTCTTAATTTGCAAAGCTAAGCGATTTTTTGGGTTAAAAACGTGCTTTTATGCTGTACGGCTAAGCGAGTATTTCGCTAAATCAATCAATGCCGTTTTATAGGTGTTGTCCTCAAGCGAACTGAGGCAATCAATGGCTAGTTGGGTTTCTTTTTTTGCAATATTGCTTGTATAGGCTAGAGCATCTGTTTTATGAATAATCTCCATCACAGCATCAATATGATCCAGCCCGCCTTTCGTTATCGCGTTTTGGATTAATCCAACATCACTGGTCGCACCACTTGCTTTACTTTTTTCTAGCGCAAAAATTAAGGGCAAAGTAGGTTTGCCTTCCGCAAGATCATCCCCTACATTTTTGCCCATTTCTTCACTATCTGCGCTGTAATCTAAAATATCATCAATCAGTTGAAAGGCTGTTCCTAAATGCACACCGTATTGAGCAACCCTTTTTTCATCTGCTTCAGACCGCTCTGCAAGTACGCCACCTAATTGGCAGGCGGCCTCAAACAACTTGGCGGTTTTCGAGTAAATGACTTCTAAGTAGCGCGCTTCGGTTGTATCCGCATCATTGACATTAAGCAGTTGTAGGACTTCACCTTCGGCAATGATATTGGTGGTGCTTGCCATAATTTGCATAACACGCATTTTATTCACGTCGACCATCATTTCAAAGGAACGAGAGTAGAGAAAGTCACCCACAAGCACCGCCGCTTGATTGCCCCAGACATTATTTGCAGTATCTTTGCCGCGGCGCATATCAGATTCATCGACAACATCATCATGTAACAAAGTAGCGGTATGGATAAATTCAACAATCGCCGCAATATCTATATGTTTGTCGCCGCTATAGCCACAGGCACGCGCCATTAATAACGCTAACATCGGACGTAATCGTTTGCCGCCACTATTAATAATATAATGACTGAGCTGGTTAACCAGTGCTACGTCAGATTGAAGACTGCGTTGAATGAGTTTGTCAACAGCCTGCATATCATCTTTTACAAGGTCTTGTATATCTTGGTAATTCAAAATAGGCTCTGTAATATAAGTGTTTATTGGATACGAAAGCCGAATGCTAGGTAGATGCGTTGTCACTGTCAAGATTAAACGAGGCTTATTTAAGAAAATCATAATATTCTGTCCAAAATAGAATTTTTCGGGCAGCGCTACAGATAAGGTTTGACTGATTAACAAAGTACTTGTATAATCCCAAGGTTCAAAGAAATCAAATTCAAATTAGTTGAAATTATTTCAGCTGGTTAAAAAAGTTACAGAGGTTATTCAAATGGCACATAAAAAAGCAGCGGGTAGTACACGAAACGGTCGCGATTCAGTATCAAAACGTTTAGGTGTTAAGCGCTTCGGTGGTCAAGAAGTACTAGCTGGCAACATACTTGTACGCCAACGTGGTACACGTTTTCACCCTGGTACAAACGTAGGTTGTGGTAAAGACCATACTTTATTTGCAAAAGCAGACGGGGTTGTGGTTTTTGAAGTTAAAGGCCCAAAAAACCGTAAATACGTAAGTATTCAAGCAGCATAAATATTTATAGCATTAAATAAAAAAGCCCCGCATGTCGGGGCTTTTTTATTGCTGTTAATTGCTGTCAACAACAGAGTCGGTTAAAGTCCAAGTATGAAATTTGTAGATGAAGTAGTAATTACTGCCAAAGCGGGTGACGGCGGAAATGGTTGTGTCAGTTTTCGGCGTGAAAAATATATCGAGTACGGTGGGCCTGACGGTGGAGATGGTGGAGATGGTGGCAGCGTTTTTCTACAGGCCAATAAAGGCTTAAATACCTTGGCTGATTTTCGCCATGTGCGTTTTTACGAGGCAGGTCGCGGAGCAAATGGTTTTAGTCGCAATATGACAGGCGCAAAAGGTGAAGACAGAATCATTCAAGTTCCCATTGGAACTATGGTTTATGTAGAAGAGACGGATGAGTTTATTGGCGATTTGACTGAAGATGAGCAAATGATAAAAGTGGTTCAAGGCGGTTATCATGGCTTGGGTAACTTGCGTTATAAAAGCTCGGTGAATCGCGCCCCCCGGCAATCAAAATCAGGGTCAGAAGGTGAGACCCGCATGCTTAGGCTAGAGATGAAGGTCTTAGCCGACGTTGGTTTGCTAGGTTTACCCAATGCAGGTAAATCTACCCTGATAAGCGCGGTATCATCCGCCACCCCTAAAGTAGCCAATTACCCTTTTACCACGCTTTACCCTAATTTGGGCGTGGTAAAAGTAGACATGTCAAAGAGTTTTGTAATCGCTGATATTCCCGGAATTATCGAGGGTGCGGCAGAAGGTGCGGGGCTAGGCATTCAGTTTTTAAAACACCTTTCGCGAACCAGCTTATTACTTCATATGGTTGATATTGCACCGATGAATGAAGACGATGATCCGGTTGAATCTGTTCGGGTTATAGAAAGAGAACTAAAAAAATACGGTGATGAATTAGACCAACGTGAACGCTGGTTGGTGCTTAACAAGCTTGATTTATTATTGCCCGACGAGCAAATTGAACGCTGTGATGATATCGTTAAGCGTTTAAATTGGAAGGGAAAAGTTTTTAAAATTTCTGCCGCCACCAAGCTAAATACCAAAGAGCTAACCTACGAAATCATGAAGTATATGGATGAACAGGTGTACTTAAACGAGCAAGCTGAATTTGTAAAAGAATGAGCCGAAACAAATATACAAAACAGGCAAAACGTTGGGTCATAAAAATTGGCAGCGCCTTGTTGACAAAAGATGGTAAAGGGCTGGATTATTTAGCAATCGAAGATTGGGCGCAGCAAATTGCTCAGTTACGATCACAGAACATAGAAATCATATTGGTGTCTTCAGGCTCTGTCGCTGAAGGTATGAGCCGTATGGGTTGGCAGACTCGTCCGACTGAACTCGCCAAACTTCAAGCCGCTGCTGCTATTGGACAAACAGGTTTGATAGAAGCGTATGAAACACAGTTTAAAAAGCATGACATTCAATCCGCTCAAATATTATTAACCCATGATGATATAAGCAATCGCAAACGCTATTTAAATGCCCGTAACACTCTACGCACGCTGCTTGGCTTAAACGCGCTTCCCATTATTAATGAAAACGACACGGTCGCGCTAGAAGAAATGCGATTAGGCGATAACGATACACTCGCGGCTTTAGTTGCAAACCTTGTAGAAGCTGATTTACTGGTGATACTAACAGATCAAGAAGGCTTGTTTGATAAAGACCCACGGCATCACGATGACGCACAATTAATTAGCAAAGAGTCTGCCAGCAACACTGCGTTGCAAAACTATGTGGGAGACATTTCAACTACGCTGGGTAGTGGCGGAATGGCGACTAAGTTAACAGCGGCTCAACGTGCCGCCCGCTCTGGATGCGCCACTATTATCGCATCGGGACGAGAAAGTAACGTACTGCAACGATTATCAACAGGCGAAAATATTGGCACTTTGCTTGTGCCAGATAACACTGAGATAGGCGCACGCAAACAATGGATTATTGCCCAAGTACAAGCTTCGGGCACTTTATTTTTAGATGCTGGCGCTAGCCAAGCTGTTTTAGAGCAAGGAACAAGTTTGCTGCCGATTGGTGTTAATGGCTCAGAAGGTGATTTTAAACGTGGCGATATTGTTGATTGTAAAAATATCGAAGGCGTCATAATCGCCAGAGGCTTAATTAACTATTCAAGCGATGAAGTTAGTAAGTTGCACAAAACAGCCAGCCACAATATTAGTGACTTACTGGGTTATGCGGGTGAGGCAGAGTTAATTCACCGTGATAATTTGGTGCTTTTATAAGCTGAGACTCAAGCTAAGTTTTTAACCCTAAATTATTCCAAATCGATTTACTCGCCTCTACTCGATTCATCGAATAAAAATGCAAACCTGGTGCGCCACCTTTTAATAACTTTTCGCACATTCCCGTTACAAACTCATTGCCTAATTTTTGGATTGAATCCAAATCATCGCCGTAGCCTTCTAAGCGCTTACGTAACCATCGTGGGATCTCTGCACCTGTACCATCAGAGAAACGTGCCAGTTGCGTAAAGTTAGTTATCGGCATAATACCCGGCACTACAGGCTTATCAGATCCTGCTTTGCTTGCGCTATCGACAAAGTGAAAGTAAGCATCTGCATTGTAAAAATACTGTGTGATTCCTCTATCTGCACCAGCATTCATCTTACGCACATAGTTTTCAATATCGGTTTGATAGTTGGGTGCTTGTGGGTGCATTTCGGGATACGCTGCAGCCTCTATCTGAAAATGATCACCTGTTTCTTCACGGATAAAAGCGATCAGATCATTGGCGTATTGAAAATCACCGATATCACGCATACCTGAGGGTAAATCACCGCGTAAGGCTACCAGACGATTGATACCGTTTTCTTTATAGTGGTTTAGAATATCACGAATTTGTTCTGCGCTAGAGCCTACACATGAAAGGTGCGAAGCCGTTGGAATGCCTGATTCTTTTTGTGTGGTAATAACTGTGTTGATGGTTGCATCTTGTGTTGAACCACCCGCTCCATAAGTCACTGAGAAAAAGGCAGGATTAAGCTTGGAAAATTCATCACGTACTTGCGCTAAATTTTCGATGCCTTTATTGGTTTTAGGTGGAAAAAACTCAAAACTAAATGATTGTGCTTTCATAATTAAAACTCCTAAATTGAAGCAATAAAAAGCCCCTTCCTTATAAGAAAGAGAAGAGGCTTAATACAATAAATGCTTTTAACGGTTCGGGGTGTCCCTAGCGCTTGTCAGTTCAAGGCGGGTGATAGCCATAAGCACTATTAAAGGGGTGAACTGAATTGTTAAAATTAGTAGCGGTAATGCTCTACCTTGTAAGGACCTTTCTTATCAACCGAAATATAATCAGCTTGGTAATCAGTCAACTCAGTCAAATTTACACCAATCTTCTCAAGGTGTAAACGTGCTACTTCTTCATCTAATGACTTGGGCAACATGTAAACTTTGTTCTCGTACTTGTCACCATCTTTGAAGATTTCGATCTGCGCAAGCACTTGGTTAGTGAATGAGTTAGACATTACAAAACTAGGGTGGCCAGTAGCACAGCCTAAGTTAACCAAACGACCCTGCGCAAGTAAGATGATACGGTTGCCGCTGGGTAGAATGATGTGATCAACCTGTGGTTTGATCTCTTCCCACTCGTATTTTTCCATATCTGCAACTGCGATTTCATTGTCGAAATGACCGATGTTACAAACGATAGACTCATGCTTCATTTGTAGCATGTGCTCTTCGTTAATAACGTGGAAGTTACCTGTGGCTGTTACGAAAATGTCACCTTGTGCCGCAACATCATCCATCGTTACAACGCGGTAGCCTTCCATTGCCGCTTGTAGTGCGCAAATTGGGTCGATCTCAGTAACCCAAACCGTTGCGCCTAAGCCACGCAAAGACTGTGCACAGCCTTTGCCCACGTCGCCGTAACCTAATACAACTGCGATTTTACCTGCGATCATTACGTCAGTTGCGCGCTTGATGCCGTCAACTAAAGACTCGCGGCAACCGTAAAGGTTATCAAATTTAGATTTTGTAACAGAATCGTTTACGTTGATAGCTGGGTAAATAAGCTCGCCTGTTTTCTCCATCTCGTATAAACGATGAACGCCTGTTGTAGTCTCTTCGGTAACACCTTGGATGTTTGGACGGATATTTGAGTACCACGTAGAGTCAGTTGCAAGCTTTGCTTTAATCGAATTATAAAGTGCTACTTCTTCTTCACTTTCTGGATTATCTAATACCGATAAATCAGATTCTGCTTTTGTACCAAGCTCGATAAGCATGGTTGCATCGCCGCCATCATCAAGAATCATATTGGCGGTTTTATCACCAAATTCAAAAATCTTGTGTGCGTAATCCCAGTACTCATCCAAGGTCTCTCCTTTAGTAGCAAAAACGGGAACACCAGTAGCTGCAATCGCTGCTGCCGCATGGTCTTGAGTGGAGAAGATATTACATGATGCCCAACGTACTTCAGCGCCAAGGGCTGTCAATGTTTCAATTAAAACACCGGTTTGGATGGTCATATGTAAAGAGCCTGCGATTCGCGCGCCTTTAAGTGGCTTTTCTTCGCCGTATTTTTTACGAAGTGCCATAAGACCGGGCATTTCAGTTTCAGCGATGGTTAATTCTTTGCGACCCCAGTCAGCTAGGGCGATGTCTGTTACGATGTAATCGTTCATTTGTTTGTTCTCATTAAAATTGAGGAGCGTCGTTAAAAAAATAGTCTCACCTCTGAGCCTTGTCTCTCATTAAAAGAAACGCAACGCTCCTCAGAGGTGTTGAATAGTTGTACCAGATTAAGCGTTAGCTTTTAGCTCGTCTGCTTTATCTGTCTTTTCCCAAGGTAAGCCAATATCTTCACGACCAAAGTGACCATAAGATGCTGTTTGTCTATAAATAGGCTTTAACAAATCTAGCATGGTAAGAATGCCGTAAGGGCGTAAATCAAAGTGCTCACGCACTAAAGCTTCAATTTTATTATCGCCAATGGTGCCTGTGCCAAACGTATCAATCGAAATTGAAGTTGGCTCAGCCACGCCAATCGCGTAAGAAACCTGAATTTCGCAACGCTCAGCCAGACCAGCGGCAACAATGTTCTTAGCCACATAACGACCTGCGTATGCAGCAGAACGGTCAACCTTTGAGGGATCTTTGCCAGAGAATGCGCCACCACCATGACGTGCCATTCCGCCGTACGTATCAACGATAATTTTACGACCTGTAAGACCACAGTCACCCACTGGGCCACCGATAACAAAGTTGCCAGTTGGATTAATGTGGTATTGCGTATCAGCATTTAACCATTCAGAAGGTAGAATCGGCTTAACGATTTCTTCCATTACCGCTTCTTGAAGGTCAGATAGTTTTACATCAGGATTGTGTTGTGTAGAAAGCACCACCGCATCAATCGCTACTGGCTTATCATTTTCGTAACGGAAGGTTACTTGAGATTTAGCATCAGGACGTAAAAAAGGCAATGCACCGTTTTTCATTAACTCAGCTTGCTTTGCAACAAGAAGATGCGAATAAGTAATCGGTGCAGGCATCAAAACATCGGTCTCATTGCTTGCGTAACCAAACATTAAGCCTTGGTCGCCAGCGCCTTGTGATTCTTTATCCGCGCGATCAACACCCATCGCGATATCAGGGGATTGCTGGCCCAGTGCGTTAAGTACTGCACATGAGTCGCCATCAAAACCAATTTCAGATGAGTTATAACCGATGTCGTTAACAACATCACGAACAATCGCTTCGTAATCAATAACGGCAGAAGTGGTGACTTCACCCGCAAGCACAACCATGCCGGTTTTAACCATGGTCTCACAGGCAACACGTGCTTCGGTATCTTGTTCTAGAATTGCATCAAGAATGGCATCAGAGATTTGATCTGCCATTTTATCGGGGTGACCCGCTGATACAGACTCGGAAGTAAATAGATGATTCCCAGCCATAATAAGTTCTCCTTAAAATATAGCTGAGCGTCGTTGCGAATTTGTAAGTAAACAAATCGTCTGAGCCTAGCCTAACATGGTTCTGTTTGACAACAGACAGTTAGATTGCAACGCTCCTCAGACATTGGAAGACGGATTTTACACTACGTTAGATTTGTTTTCAAGTATTTGTCATGCTATTAGAAGTCGTTATTAACTAAAATGGGTATGTGATTAATCATATTGAGTATCTTTCCACAGTCTCATTACTATAAACGCTTCTACTGAGTTATTTAAAGCCTTTTACGGCTCCTATCTTCACCTTTTTCTGTCACAAGGTATGATAAATGACCAGCCGTATGTCCTGCTGTATTTTATCACGTTAATTTTCATTCCTTTATTTTAAACTTGATAAATCACCAAGTACCAATGGTTGGTTGATTAGTCCAATATGAATCAGGTGCTAGAGGCTCTCCTTTTTGGAGTAGTTCTATGGATATGCCATCGGGTGGCTTTACAGAAGCCATCGCCCCATCACGAGGGGGTAGTAAATTGTCGCACCTTCAGTTTGTAGGGTATGACAAGATTCGTAGATGTTTCCTACTGAAAATGCGATGTGCCCAAAGTTATTTCCATAGAGTAATCTTCTGTCTGATCCCAGTTATGGGTAAGTTCAATCTCACAAGCACCATAATTATCTTTTAAATAAATAAGGGTGAAACGCCCTACGGCATAATCAAACCTTCTTATTTAGCGACTTGCCGATGAGTTATGTAAAACAACGCCTAAAATATTGCTGAAACGGCTACCTAAACAACGAAACAGGCAAAACCGATAACAAACCGCGCACATTCAAATAACCCGCGATACTGACTAGTAGCGCACCCAATAATGTCCCTGTTAAAATCAAGCTAAGATTCATTTCGGGGTTTAAATCAAACAATAAATAGGCCGCGATGTTTCCTGCAACCAATGCCAATATGCTGGCTAAGAAACCTGCTAGGCCTCCTATAATGGCAAATTCTAATAGCAGGCTGCGGCGTAAATAGGCGCGGCTTGCGCCGAGTGATTTTAAGATGGCGATTTCTTTACGACGTAACGCTTTTTGTGACTGTAATGCCGCGAATAACACCACTACGCCCGCCACTAGAGTGAATAAAAATATCGCCTGCACAGCAAACGCCGCTTTGTTAATGAGGTCACGTACTAGGGTCATTATGGCGGTTATATCGATATCGGTGACACTGGGGAATTGTTTGATAATAGCCGGTAGTACGGATTTTTTAGCATCACTGATATGAATGCTAGTAATGTATGTTTTGGGCTGATCATCAAATGCTTTGGGTGCCATCATGACAAAAAAGTTGGGGCGCATGCTGTCCCATTTTACCGAGCGCAAGCTGATAATTTTCTGGGTGATTTGCTCGCCTGCAATATCAAAGGTGATGCTATCGCCCATTTTCAAATGCAGTGTTTCGGCAATGCCTTCTTCTACTGATAAACCGTTTGAAGCATCTACCGCAAACCATTCGCCCACTATCACTTTGTTACCCAGCGGCATGCTTGCATTTGCCGACATGTTAAACTCGCGGATTAATAAGCGTTTGGCGCGTTGATTATCGTAATCTTCTTCAGATACTGTCTTGTCATTAATTTTAACCAAGCGCCCTAGTACCATTGGGTAGAGCGGTGTTTCGATGGCTTCTTTTGCGAGTAAGCGTTGTAGTGGCGCAACTTCATCGGGCTGGATATTGATTAAAAAATGATTAGGTGCATCGCTGGGTAAACTGGCTTGCCAGCGGTTAATAAGGTCGCCACGTAACGTAGTTAATAACAATAAGCTAAACAGCCCAATGCCAAATACTACCACCATTAAAGCCATGCGGTGATTGGCTTTTGGTAGGCGAAAGCGTTCGCCTATTTTGCGAATTAAAGTTAGCATGAGAAGCGCGGCTCCCCAAAAAATGACAATGGCGAAAAGCACCCCGATTAATAAAGTAATACTAAGTTTTAAATCCTGTGTTTGTAACCACATTAACAATAAAACGGCTAAGCTTAAAGCAAAAGCTGAAAACAACTTCGATGTGTTTGCTTGTTTATTTTGCCCTTGTAAAATGTGAATCGGTGCGGTGTTAATGAGGCGTAATAAGTGCGGTGCAGAAAAACCAAGAACCATCAGCCACGCGGTTAATAAACCCGTGAAAACTGGCCATAAGCTGGCGCTGGGTAGATTTTGACCAACAAAGCTTTGTAAGTATTGGGCTAGAAAAAATTGGATAAAATAACCCAGCGCCGAACCAACTATTCCTGCAATTGTTGCACTAATAAATAATTGACTTAAATAACGATTTAAAATTTGCCGACGCGAAGCCCCCATTGTTTTTAACACTGCAACGGCTGGGGTTTCATGTTGAGTGAGGCTGTAACTGCTTAGAGCAATACCCGCTCCTGCCAAAATAACCGCTAGCAAGGATGCCATTTTCAAAAAGCGTTGACCACGTTGTAAGGCTTGTTGAACGGTGGGCAAGCCATCATCTAAGGTGCGAATGGACTCTGTTTTTTTTAGTTGTGGTTTTAACCATGCTCTAAAATCTTTAATTTCGCCCGCACCACCTGCAAATAATTGGCTAAAACTGGCACGACTAGCAGGTGTTAATAAACCTGTTTGTTTAAGCATTTTCATCGGTAATATTAACTTGGGTGCAAGTTGAAAGGCGCTGGTGGATTGATCCGGCATCTTGCGGATAAAACGCGCTAAACGAACTTGCATTTTACCCAGCTGGACGGGCTTTCCTGCGCTTGCATCCAGCGCAATAAATAAACGAGATTCGGCGAGTACCTCATTATTTTGCAGATTTATTAATGAGGCGTTACTGACAGCACTCGTGGCTGTCTCGCTGACTTCAATTGTGCCATGCAAAGGATAATTTAAGGAGACGGCTTTAATCTGTGCTAATTGAAACTTATCGCTACTATCAAGTGCCGATACCATGCTTGGAAAGCTGATTGTTTCGGCGCTACGTAATCCGCGTTTTTCAGCTTCTGCTATAAACTCGGGGTTAATCGGTCGCGTAGAGACTAAAACCATATCACCACCAAGCATGGTGGTGGCTTGCTGGCTCATCGCCCTATCGGCGCGATCCGTAAAAAAACCCACCGAAGTTACCGCAACCACTGCAACTAATAAGGCAAGAAGCAGCAAGCGCATTTCGGCTAAGCGCCAGAATCGCTGCCAATCGGAAAATAGTTTTTTCACGTTGTGATTTCCCCATCGACTAATTTATAGTGCGTCTGGCAACGCTCTGCCAGACTATCGTCGTGGGTTACCATTACCAGTGTGGTGTTATTTTTTTGCTGCATTTCAAACAATAGGGTGATGATTTCTTCGCCCGTATTTCGATCTAAATTACCTGTTGGCTCATCCGCAAATAAAACAGCTGGCTGGCTCACAAAGGCACGTGCTAATGCAACACGTTGTTGTTCGCCACCTGATAATTGTGTGGGCAGGTGTGAGCTTCTTTTTTCAAGCCCGACCTGCTTTAAAGCCTCTAATGCTCGTTGACGAATCGTTTGGCTGCTGCTGTCTAATTCTAGCGGTAGCATAACGTTTTCTAAGGCGGTTAAATTATCCATCAAATGAAAGGACTGAAACACAAAGCCAACTTTTCCTAATCGCAAATTAGCACGTTGATCTTCGTTTAGCGGCGAAAGTGCTTTGCCAAGGAGTTTAACTTCACCATCGCTGGGGATATCTAAACCTGCTAATAAACCCAATAGGGTCGTTTTACCAGAACCCGATGCACCCGTAATTGCTACCGATTCACCTTGTGCAATATCGAGATTGATATTATCTAAGATTAATAGCTGTGTATTGGTTGTGGTTGCCAGCTGCTTTCTCAAACCTTTGCAATGGATTACAGGAGATGTTGATGATGATTTTATTGCTGAGAATGCTGCTATGGAATCTTTTTGATTATTCACTATCCAACCCTATTATAATGAAGTGTTATAAACACAGAGAGAAGTTTACTATGGGTTTCAATTTGAGCAATATCAAGCAGGTTTTTCTAACAATAGTACTGTTAATAACGAGCATAAACACTGCCAGCGCCAACCAAAAAATACTCGTGTGGGGCGACAGCCTTAGCGCAGCGTACGGGATTCCTGTTGAAAAAGGCTGGGTCAATTTGATGCGCGAAAAGCTCAGTAAGACAAGTGTAAAAGTGGATATTAATAATGGGAGCGTTAGTGGCGAAACGACTCAGGGTGGTTTAACGCGCTTGCCGAGAGCTTTAAAAAGGGTAAAACCTGATTATGTTATTTTAGAACTTGGTGCAAATGATGGCTTGCGCGGTATCCCGCCAAATGTAACTAAAAATAATTTGAATGAAATGATTAAGCTGGCGCAAAAAGCGAATGCAAAAGTTATTTTACTCGGTATGAAAATCCCACCAAACTATGGTGTTGCTTATTCGCAAAAGTTTGAGCAGGTTTTTAAAGATTTAGCAAAACAGTATGACTTGCCTTTTATTCCGTTTTTCTTGGAAAAGGTCATTATTGATTTATCGTTATTACAAGAAGATGAATTACATCCGACGGCAAAAGCTCAGCCGATTATTTTAAAGAGTGTTTTACCTGTCGTTATAAAACTGCTTAAAAACTAATTGCTTTTAGGTTTGCAGCTAATCACCAAATTTTCTCAGCTGGTCAAAATTCGCATCATATCCCAAATTAGATGTTGCTCATTTTCGTCAACTCGGACACAATACCAGCTCCAATTTTCTTTGTCCCCCGCTTAATTAACAAAGAAAGCACAACTTGCATTGTCAAAGTAACTCATGCCTTGAGCGTTGTTTCTTCTTATAATGCTAATAGCTAGTGGTCGTGCTTACGGATTATATAATAGATTTCTATATGGCTTTCTTATCATCTTAGTATGCGGAAGTTGATGTTTAATAGGCTATACAGCAATCTATTATCATTTTATAAATTATAATTAAACTCTAAGGAGAGCCTTTAATGTCAAATCGTACAACGCTGGCTAACGCCATACGCGCTCTTACTATGGACGCTGTTCAAATCCCTAATTCTGGTCACCCTGGTGCACCTATGGGAATGGCTGATATAGCAGAAGTATTATACAACGACTTCATGAATCATAACCCGACTAACCCAGATTGGGCTGATCGCGACCGTTTCATTATGTCTAACGGGCATGGATCAATGCTGCCTTATTCAGTGCTTCATTTAACGGGTTACGATCTTTCGATTGATGACCTTAAAGGTTTTCGTAAATTGCATTCTAAAACTCCGGGTCACCCAGAGTACGGCTACGCGCCAGGAATCGAGACGACGACTGGTCCGCTAGGCCAAGGTATTACAAACGCAGTGGGTTTTGCACTGGCTGAAAAAGTCATGGCGGCTCAGTTCAATAAAGACGGTCACGAGATTGTTGATCACAACACTTACGTTTTCTTAGGCGATGGTTGTTTGATGGAAGGAATCTCACAAGAGGCAATCTCTCTTGCGGGTTCTTTTGGTCTTAGTAAACTTATTTGTTTCTACGACGATAACAATATTTCCATCGACGGTAATGTCGATGGCTGGTTTGTGGATAATACGCCGATGCGTTTTGAAGCATCTAACTGGCACGTTCAGTCTATCGACGGTCACGATGCTGATGCAATTAAAGCAGCAACTGAAGCGGCAATTGCATCGGAGAAGCCTTCATTAATCTGTTGTAAAACAGTGATCGGAAAAGGTATCGGTACGGCAGGTGATAAGAAAGAAGGCGGGCATAACATCCACGGTGAAGCACTGGGCGAAGCGGCTCTTGCTGATGCACGTAAAAACATGGGTTGGGATCACGCGCCATTTGAAATCCCTGCTGATATTTATGCGGCTTGGGACGCTAAAGAAGCAGGCAAGGCGAAAGAAGCGGCATGGAATGAAAAGTTTGCTGCGTATGAAGCCGCTTACCCTGCTGAAGCAGCAGAGTTTAAACGTCGTATGGCGGGTGATCTTCCTGCTGACTTTGAAGCGCAAGCTAACAAGTTTATTGCAGAAGTGAATGCTAAAGAAGAGTCTCCAGCAACTCGTGTAGCATCTAAAGGTGCTCTAAATGGTTTTGCTCCACTGCTTCCTGAATTCTTAGGCGGATCGGCGGATCTTTCTCCATCAAATAATACGTTTAACGATAAATCAGTGCGTATTAATGATGATCACGGTTCTGCTGACATGAACTTTGCGGGCAACTATATTTCTTACGGTGTTCGTGAGTTTGGTATGTCTGCAATCATGAATGGTGTGACACTTCATGGCGGTTTGATGCCTTACGGCGCGACTTTCTTAATGTTCTCTGAGTACGCACGTAACGCGCTACGCATGGCAGCATTAATGAAGATTCGTACCATCTTTGTTTACACACACGATTCAATCGGTTTAGGTGAAGATGGTCCGACGCATCAGGCGGTTGAGCAAATCCCAACTTTGCGTATGATACCTAATATGGCAGTGTGGAGACCATGTGATACGGTTGAAACAGCGGTAGCATGGAAAGACGCAATCAAAAATAAGGCTCGTCCTTCGGTATTAATCTTCTCACGTCAAAACTTACCTTTCCAAAAGCGTGATGAAGCAACGACCACCAATATTGAAAAGGGTGGTTACATCCTTAAAGATACGGACGGAACACCAGACGTTATTGTTATGGCTACAGGTTCTGAAGTACATCTTGCGATGGAAGCGGCAGAAGCTTCATCAAAGAAAGTCCGTGTTGTTTCAATGCCTTCGGTTGAAGTGTTTGAACAACAAGATGATGCTTACAAAGAGTCTGTATTGCCTGCAGCAGTTACTGCACGTGTTGCGGTTGAAGCAGCTATTATGGATGGCTGGTGGAAATACGTGGGTACTAACGGCAAAGTAATTGGCATGACTACCTTCGGTGAGTCAGCGCCAGCACCAGAACTGTTTGAGTACTTTGGTATTACGACCGACGCGGTGTCTAAAGCGATAGAAGAGCTAGCTTAAATTATTCACGCCCTGTATTTTTCAGGGCGTATTTATTTACATTATTTATAACTTAAAGGAGTTTCCCCCCATGACAACTAAAGTTGGAATTAACGGTTTTGGCCGTATCGGACGCATGGTTTTCCGTGCAATTAAAAAAGACTTCCCGAGTCTTGAAGTAGTAGGTATTAACGACTTGCTTGATAATGATTATCTAGCATATATGCTTAAATATGATACGGCTCATGGTCGTTTTGACGGTGAAGTAACAGCGGTGGATGATACCTCTTTCACAGTAGACGGTAATAAAATCCGCTTAACAGCGGAGCGTAACCCGGCTGATCTTAAGTGGGGCGACATCGGTGCAGATATCGTTATTGATTGTACGGGTTTCTTCCTAACAACAGAAAGTTGTCAGGCTCATATTGATGCTGGTGCTAAGAAAGTTGTTCAATCTGCACCTGCTAAAGATGATACGCCAATGTTTGTATACGGTGTTAACCATGACTCTTACGACGGACAAGCGATCGTTTCTGCAGCATCTTGTACAACAAACTGTTTAGCGCCTATTGCTAAAGTTATCAACGATAACTGGGGCTTAAAGCGTGGTCTAATGACGACTGTTCATGCAGCTACTGCTACACAAAAGACTGTTGACGGCCCTTCAATGAAAGATTGGCGTGGTGGTCGTGCAGTATTTGAGAACATCATCCCTTCATCAACGGGCGCTGCTAAAGCAGTAGGCATCGTATTACCTGAGCTTAACGGCAAACTAACAGGTATGGCTTTCCGTATTCCTTCAGTTGACGTTTCTGTGGTTGATTTAACGTGTGAACTAGACAAACCAGCAACATACGAAGAAATTTGTGCAAAAGTCAAAGAAGCTTCTGAGGGTTCAATGAAAGGCACATTAGCGTACACAAATGAAAGCGTTGTATCTTCTGATTTCCGTGGATTCAGTGCTTCTTCAATCTTTGATGAAGGTGCAGGTATTGCACTAGATGACACGTTTGTTAAAGTGGTTTCTTGGTACGACAACGAGTACGGCTACACATGTAACATGCTTCGTCTAGTAGAACACGTCTCATAATTGCACAGTTCACTCTTATTTGCCTCCAGCCCTGCGTTGGGAAAACAGTCACTTGCATATGCAAGCTCCTATTTCCCCGCCTTGTTCTGAAGACAGCTAAGAGCAACCTGAGCAATTATGATTGTAGTAATTGCTTAGGTAGATAATTTTGTGGGTGTGAAGCGATTCATGCCCACAGATTTATTAAATAAAAAAATTGTTTAAACAGTACCTTTATTTAATAAATCTAAAACTTAAAAGGAGCTTCTTCATATGTCTGTAATCAAGATGACTGACCTCGATCTCGCTGGCAAGCGTGTTCTTATTCGCCAAGACTTAAACGTACCCATTAAAGACGGCAAGGTAACTTCTGATAAGCGTATCCGTGCTTCATTGCCTTCGCTTGAATTGCTTATTAAAGCAGGCGCACAGGTCATGGTTATGTCTCACCTTGGTCGTCCTACAGAAGGTTCGCCAGAAGATGAGTTCTCGCTTGCGCCTGTGGCTACACACATGGCTGGCTTATTAGGGCAAGACGTAAACCTAGTTACGGATTACTTAGAAAATGCCCCATCACTTGAAAACGGACAAGTAGTTTTATTAGAAAATGTTCGCTTTAACAAAGGTGAAAAGGCAAACGATGAAGTACTTTCAAAGCAGTACGCAGCTTTATGTGATATTTACGTGATGGATGCATTCGGTACAGCGCATCGTGCACAAGCATCTACACACGGTGCAGGTCAGTTCGCGCCAACAGCAGCGGCCGGACCTTTACTTGCTGGTGAGTTAGAAGCCTTAGGCAAAGCACTTGATAATCCAGCACGCCCAATGGTTGCATTAGTGGGGGGCGCGAAAGTTTCTACTAAGCTAACGGTTCTTGATTCACTTTCAAAGGTTGTTGACCAGTTAATCGTTGGTGGCGGAATCGCTAATACCTTTATTGCAGCAGAAGGACACAATGTAGGTAAATCACTTTACGAAGAAGACCTTGTAGATACAGCAAGAGAATTGAAAGCAGCTGCCCAAAAGAATGGTGGTGATATTCCAGTTCCTACTGATGTAATTTGTGGTAAAGAGTTTTCAGAAACAACAAAAGCAACGACCATGAATGTGGAAGATGTTGCAGATGACGATATGATTTTTGATATTGGCCCTAAGTCAATCGCAGAGCTTTGTGAAGTGATTAAAAATGCTGGAACAATCGTTTGGAACGGCCCAGTAGGCGTATTTGAATTTGATCAATTTGGTAGTGGCACAAAAGCAATTTCAATGGCAATTGCAGAGTCAAATGCTTTTTCTGTAGCAGGTGGTGGCGATACATTGGCAGCGGTTGATAAGTATGATATTGCTGATAAAGTGTCTTATATTTCTACCGGTGGCGGATCATTTCTGGAGTTTTTAGAAGGTAAAGAACTTCCTGTCGTTGCGATGCTAGAAGCACGTGCAAAAGGCTAATAAAAAGGTAAATTACCCTCTATGAGAAGAACCAAAATAATTGCAACTATGGGGCCAGCGACCGATACGCCAGAGTCTGTTGAAAAAATGATAGCGGCAGGCGTTGATATTGTGCGCATGAACTTTTCGCATGGCGAGGTCGAAGACCACAAGCGTCGTGTTAAAATGGTTAGAGATGCGGCAGAAAAGCTCGGTTGGACCGTTGCGATCTTAGGTGATTTACAGGGTCCTAAAATCCGTATCGAACGCTTTGTAAATGATGAGAAAGTTTTCATCAAAGCAGGCGGTAGCTTCATCTTAGATGCAGACTTTGATAAGTTTTCAGGCACAGTTGAAAAAGTAGGTATCGCCTATAAAAACCTGCCTAATGATGTTTATGATGGCGATGAATTATTGCTTGATGATGGTCGTATCGTATTGCGTGTGACGGAAGTTAAAGGCAATAAAGTACATACTGAAGTGGTTGTCGGTGGTGCGTTGTCAAACAACAAAGGCATCAATAAGCGTGGCGGTGGAATTTCTGCAGAAGCGTTGACCGAAAAAGACAAAGAGGATATTAAAACGGCTGCTGAAATTGGTGTTGATTTCTTGGCAGTATCATTTCCTAGAAGCGCCGCTGATTTAGAGTATGCGCGCACTTTAATGCAAGATGCGGGTGGAGATGCTGCTATCGTTGCAAAAGTTGAACGCGCTGAAGCGGTTGAACAGCCGACAATGGATGATATCATTAGAGCATCTGACGTGATCATGGTTGCGCGTGGTGATTTAGGCGTTGAGATTGGTGATGCCAACTTACCACTGATGCAAAAGAAATTGATTAAACGTTCGCGGCAGTTGAATCGCCCCGTTATTACGGCAACACAGATGATGGAAACCATGATCGAGAATACGATTCCGACACGAGCGGAAGTATTTGATGTTGCCAATGCGGTTATGGATGGCACGGATGCAGTCATGCTTTCGGGCGAAACAGCGGTAGGCAAACATCCTGATTTAGTCGTTGCGGCAATGTCAGATATTTGTGAAGAGGCTGAAAAAGCTTCTTCATCAAAGAGCTCTAAGCATCGAATAGGTGATCATTTTGAGCGTATAGATGAAGGTATTGCGATGGCAGCGATGTACACCGCAAATCAGATGGGCGTTAAAGGTATAGGTGCATTAACTGAATCTGGCTCAACCGCATTATGGATGTCACGGATTAGTTCGGGTATTCCGATATATGCTATGACGACACATAAGAAAACGTGTCGCCGAGTTTGTATGTATCGTGGCGTATATCCAGTTTGGGTACACGAAAAACTGACTGATCCAAAGCAGGCGAACATTACCGTAGTAGAACATTTGATTGAACAAGAAGTTGTAGATGATGGTGACCTTGTGATTATTACTAAGGGTGACTTAGTTGGTGCGGGAACCGATGGTGGGACTAACCAAATGAAAGTTATTCGTGTTGGTAAACATCATAATGGTTAATTGCACAAACTAAATGGCTAAAGCTATTAACAGTGATTTGTTAGGGGTTTAAGATTTACGGTAAGATGCCAAACATAAAATTTTAATACATTTTTAAAACATTATTATTAACAAACAGGAGGACCAAATGGCCCTAATTTCAATGAGACAACTGCTCGATCATGCAGCAGAACATAACTATGGATTGCCCGCATTTAATGTAAACAACATGGAGCAAGTACACGCTATCATGGAGGCTGCTGATGCGGTTAACTCTCCGGTTATCATGCAAGGATCAGCTGGCGCGCGGGGTTATGCAGGAGAGCCTTTCCTACGCCATCTAATTATTGCGGCAACTGAAATGTACCCACACATTCCTGTTGTAATGCATCAAGATCACGGTTCTGAGCCAGCAGTATGTTTGCGTTCAATCCAATCTGGCTTTACATCAGTCATGATGGATGGCTCCTTAGAAGCCGATTGTAAAACACCTGCATCATTTGAATACAACTCTAGTGTTACCGCTGAGGTTGTTAAAATGGCACACGCTGGTGGTGTATCAGTTGAAGGCGAGCTTGGTTGTTTGGGTTCACTAGAAACAGGTGAGATGGGCGAAGAAGATGGTCACGGCGCTGAAGGTAAATTAGACCTTGATATGCTTTTGACTTCTGTTGAAGAAGCAGCGGACTTTGTTAAAGCAACAAACGTTGATGCCTTAGCTATAGCTATCGGAACTTCACACGGAGCTTACAAATTTACGCAAGAGCCTACAGGCGAGATTTTACGTATTGACCGTATTAAAGAGATTCACGAGCGTCTCCCTAATACGCACCTTGTTATGCACGGTTCATCATCTGTGCCACAAGAGTGGTTAGAAATCATCAACAACTACGGTGGTGATATGGGTGTGACTTATGGCGTACCCGTTAAAGAGATCGTTGAAGGTCTAAAATCTGGTGTTACAAAAGTTAATATCGATACTGACTTACGTATGGCATCAACAGGTTCTGTGCGTAAACATTTACAAGAGAACCCATCTAACTTTGACCCTCGTAAATTCTTGAAAGAAGCAACTAACGCAATGAAGGATATTTGTCAGGCACGTTACGAAGCTTTTGGCGCTTCAGGTATGGCAAGCAAGATTGGTAAAATTTACTCTCTTGATGAAATGTCACAGCGTTATGCATCTGGCGAGTTGGATCAGAAAATTTCTTAATTTATTTTCTAATATAGCGTTAATGAATCCTTGCTTCTGGCAGGGATTTTTTTTGGCTAAGCTTTATTTATGTGAATAATATTTATACTACCTTTCTCTGATGTTATTATAATTCTTTAAGAGTGTGAGAATAAAGTTGCATGATTTTGATAATAAAAAGAGTACTAACTACGGTTGTACTTTTACTGCTCCCAATTTTATTCACCGCTAACCTGTCCGCAAAAGAATTAGTATTTATTTTGGCTGGGCAATCAAATATGGCCGGTCAAGGTAGCAGTGTTGAATTGCCCCCATTCTATCGGCAGGTTCCTAGCAATATTGAATTTTATTATAATGGTTATAAAGCACCGTTAGACCGTTTTCGTCATTTTGGCCCTGAGATTGGTTTTGCGCATGAGATAGCGCGTCACTACCCACTGACGAAAATTAAGCTCATTAAATTTGCCGTGGGTGGAACGTCACTTTTTGCATGGGATCCAAAGTGGAGCATTTCAAAAGCACGCCAAACCCGTAACGCAAGTGCAGGGCCATTGTTTAAAAAACTGATTAAAACTATTAAGATTCAATTCAATGAAAAGACAGCAAAATTAGCAGGTATTTTGTGGATGCAAGGTGAGGCGGATGCTAAATATCCTGTAGCCGCCAAACAATATGCGAATAACTTAGATCGCTTTGTAAAGGCATTGCGTGTTGAATTGAATTCACCCAATACTCCTTTTATTATGGGTAGCATTAACCCGCCCATAAATCTTTTTCCTGCCACTTCGGTTGTGCAACATGCCCAAAAAGTAGCGGCAAGTCGGATTAGAAACTCACGCTTAATAAATACCGCAGACTTAACCAAACGTCATGATCATCTGCATTACAATACGGATGGCCAGTTAGAGCTGGGGAAACGTTTTGCGAAGGCATTTGTGAGTACACGTATGGCAGTTGCTAGGCCAAAATAAACTCTAAATACTCGGTCAAGTCCCGTAAGTTACGAAATACCAAGATCATCCCAAATGTCATCGATACGCTGTTTGGTGTCATCGTTCATTACAACCGGCTTACCCCATTCACGATCAGTCTCACCTTGCCATTTATTGGTGGCATCAAAACCCATTTTTGAACCTAATCCAGAAACAGGTGAAGCAAAGTCGAGGTAGTCAATTGGTGTATTTTCGATGATGGTAGTATCGCGCCCGGGGTCCATCCGCGTAGTCATCGCCCAAATTACATCATTCCAATCACGGGTATTAATATCATCGTCCACAACAATCACAAACTTTGTATACATAAATTGACGTAAGAATGACCAGACACCCATCATTACGCGCTTAGCATGACCGGGATATTGCTTTTTCATACTCACAACTGCCATGCGATAAGAACAGCCTTCAGGCGGTAAATAAAAATCAATAATCTCTGGAAACTGTTTTTGCAAGATAGGAATAAAAACTTCATTAAGAGCCACGCCTAGCATCGCAGGCTCATCGGGTGGGCGCCCCGTATAAGTGCTGTGATAGATTGGATCTTTGCGGTGAGTGATGCGCTCAATCGTAAAAACAGGAAAGCGCTCAACCTCGTTATAATAGCCTGTATGATCGCCATAAGGACCTTCATCGGCCATATCATCGGGGTACAAATAACCCTCCAATACATATTCCGCAGATGCAGGGACTTGTAAATCAGAGCCAATACACTGAGTTACTTCGGTACGCGAGCCGCGCAATAGTCCAGCAAAGGCATATTCAGACAAAGTATCGGGTATCGGTGTGACTGCGCCTAAGATAGTAGCAGGGTCAGCCCCTAGTGCTACAGCAATGGGGAATGGTTCACCGGGATGTTTTTCTTGCCAATCTGCAAAGTCTAAAGCGCCACCACGATGTGATAACCAACGCATAATAACGCGATTTTTACTGATTACTTGCTGTCGGTAAATACCTAAGTTTTGGCGTGATTTATTAGGACCTTTAGTAATCACTAAGCCCCAAGTAATAAGTGGTGCAGCATCATCAGGCCAGCAGGTTTGAATGGGTAATTTACTTAAGTCAACATCATCGCCTTCAATAACGACTGCTTGGCAATTGGCTTTTTTAACTTTTTTAGGCGCCATGTCCAAAACTTTTTTGTACTTTGGGATGGCGCTTAAAGCATCTTTAAAACCTTTGGGCGGCGATGGCTCTTTTAGGCTAGCCAGCAGTTTACCCACATCACGTAATGCGGTTACTGATGTTTCTCCCATACCCATAGCAACGCGTTCTGGTGTACCAAATAAATTACCTAAAACGGGCGTATCATACCCTTTAGGGTTTTCAAACAATAAGGCAGGGCCTTTAGCGCGTAGTACACGGTCACAGATTTCAGTCATTTCAAGATCGGGGTCAACCTCAGTCGTGATACGTTTTAACTCACCAATTGACTCAAGCTGTTCAATAAAATCGCGCAGGTCTTTATACTTCATTTGTTTGATACTTTAGCTAAATAATAGGCCTAAGTTACGGTGTTTCTTGCTATTAATCAATCTATTTGACCCATTCCTGTATTGGGTCTATAGTTAATTTCAAGCGCTGATTTGAAAACAGCTTGCAGGCGCTTTATAAAATTTGCTAAAGCGTGCTGAAGAATTTTTTAAGCCCGCTTTTTAGTTAAACAAAAAGTGGGCTTTTTTATGTCTGCTTGAAGATAAAAGAGAATTAATATGACCGACAAACAACCTAATTTCGATACCTTAGCAGTCCGTGCAGGTAACGATCAAAGCAGTTTTCAAGAGCATTCAGAAGCTATCTTTTTAACCTCCAGTTTTACTTTTAAAAGCGCAGAAGAAGCTGCCGCACGTTTTTCAGGTGAAGATCATGCGCACTTTTATTCGCGTGTTTCTAACCCTACGGTTACAGTTTTTGAAGAGCGCTTAGCAGCATTAGAAGGTGGTGATGCTTGTGTGGCAACGGCTTCTGGTATGGCAGCAATTTTTTCAGTGATGCTGGGTTTACTTAAATCGGGCGATCATGTAGTGAGTTCTCGCTCAATCTTTGGCACCAGCACTATTTTATTCACTAATTATTTAGAAAAATTTGGTGTGGAATTTGATTTTGTAGACTTGTCTGACTTGGATGCATGGCAACAAGCGGTAAAACCCAGTACCAAGCTATTCTTTGCAGAAACGCCCTCAAACCCAATCACAGAAATTGTAGACATTAAAGCCTTGGCAGATATCGCGCATGCAGGTGATGCTTTGCTGGTGATTGATAACGTTTTTTGCACACCCGTATTGCAAAGGCCACTTGAATTCGGGGCAGATATTGTTGTGCATTCAGCAACCAAATATATAGATGGACAAGGTCGTTGTTTAGGTGGTGCAGTCGTTGGTGATAAAAAACTGGTGGGTGAAACCATTCATGGCGTTATCCGCAGTGGCGGCGCGGCACTCAGTCCGTTTAATGCGTGGGTGTTCAGCAAAGGTCTAGAAACTCTTAGCCTGCGCATGAAAGCGCATTGTGATAGTGCGTTAGCGTTGGCATTGTGGTTGGATAAACAAGATCAAATTGAAAAAGTATATTATCCCGGTTTAGCAAGTCACCCGCAACACACACTCGCAAAATCACAGCAAAGCGGCTTTGGTGGAATGGTTTCATTTATTGTTAAAGGGGGTAAGGATGCAGCGTGGAAAATAGTTAATAATCTGCAAATGCTATCGATTACTGCTAACTTAGGCGATACAAAAAGCACCATCACACACCCTGCAACCACTACACACGGCCGTTTAAGCCAACAGCAACGTGATGATGCGTTAATTGCCGATGGACTATTACGACTTTCTGTAGGGCTTGAAGATATTGCAGATATTCAAGCAGATTTAGAGCGTGGTTTTTCTTAAAAACTAGTGACTAACCTATTTATTGGTTTAATTCATTTGAGTTTAAAAAAGCACTGGGTGTAACATCAAAATATTTTTTGAAACAACTTGAGAAATGTGATGGAGAGGCGAAGGCTAATATCGTTGCTACATCGCTCGAGTTATACCCTTGTTGTAATAACTCTTTAGATCGCTCTAAACGGAAGCTTAAGCGACTTTGGGTAAAAGTAACGCCTAACTCGCTTGTGAGTTTGCGTTGCAAAGAGCGGGGGCTAATATTTAATAGGGTTGCAATGTCTTGTAAAGTTGCTTTATGACTATTATTACCATTAACAGAATAAACATTCTCAAATGCGACTTTAATATCTATCTTCAGGTTTTTTGTTAAAGTAGGGCTAGTAGGCAGCTCAGGTAAGAAAAAAGGATGCAGGTTGCGTATTCGTAAAAAGAGCTCCCTATCCTCCAATGATTTATCAATATAGTTATCAGCATAGGACTCAAGGCCTTTTAAAGTCCCCTATAGGGGATCAGTAAATCCCACGCCTTTAGGCGGTCAGGGACTAGAATTGGCACTATACTCAGAGTATGGAGCATTATAAAAGAGGAAGCCATACAGTTTGGGATTGTAAAT
>JALSJN010000004.1 GCA_026989335.1 Thiotrichaceae bacterium | reverse complement strand
TCAAAATAGAACAAATTTAGCGATTGATCCGATATTTTTTAAAAATATGGCTCAATTATCAGAGTAACTTGGGAAATGAAACTTCATGCAAAGGTCTCTCATTGTCTTAATTCCTTACAGGTTGCTTTGCTTTATTGATGCAAGTCTTTGGTTGTGGTGGGTTAGCTGGGTTTTTAGCAGGTATATAAATCTGCCCGAAATTCGTCCCCCAGTCTCCTTGGTAGGATAAAAAGCTAAGTCCTTCAATACAAATAGTCCTTAGTTTTACGTCTCTATTTTTCTCCACTTCTTTATCAAAACCACCACAAGCTGATAGCAATAATAATGATGATAAAATAATAGTTTTCTTCATGGTAAATCCTCTTTCTAGTTATTAAAAGTAAATGTAGTTACACAGTTTTGTGCAACAAAAGTGATACCAAACCAGTAAGACACGGGGGAACGAAATCAAGCTGAATCGTGTTGTTCTATTCTGCTTGATTTTGAGATGGGCAGTCAGCCCTTATTTGTAACTGAAACTATAGTGAGTCCACACGCATTGACTCTCTATTTTCATCTTCTTTCTGCTTAAGAGCATTTATCAACTGAAGGTTTTTCCGTATAAAAGTCTTCACCAAGGTTTGTCACAACATTAGCAAAATAATCGGTCATTGCTGACTTACCACAACGGCTATCTTTTCTGTATTCCTTCACTTCCCAGTCATTACTGGCCAAGGCCTTATCGACACGCCTTTCTATATTGCCAGGTATAATATATCCAGCTTGCGACTGACTTAGATTTTTTCTTAAACAATAAGAGGCCACATTACGAACAGCAACCCAAAGAAAGTAGTAACTTTTTAAAATCGAATAGTTATCAAGTGTGTGATTGATAACTTTTCTTGTTTTCTCACCTGCTTTAAATAAAAACCCATGTTCTTCGACATGAACTTGTAAATATTTACAACAATGCTGATACGCCAATTCTTTCCAAACTTTGGTTAAGTCATCTTCCCAAGATAACGGCCACAAAGTTTTGTCACGAATGGTTATTTCTAACTCTCTTAGGAATTCAGCATTACTACTTTCATCATTTACTAAATTATAACGCCATTCAATATCCTCCCAAATAAGCTGATCGATATTACCTAGTTCACCAAATTCCATGAAATGAAACGATGTCTCTTCTGCTATTTCAATAAAGTGATCTTTGTGCAAAGACTTAATAATATCCAAGGTCATAATTTCTGTCGGTGCTAACCGAAGGTGGTGAGACGCTATAGATGAAATAAGACTGTCATTCTCGTCTCTAGAGATAAGACTCAGTGTAACAAGTGCCATTGCTTGCATTAACGTTAACCCATCGATTTGTATATTACATTTTCTTACAAAAGTGGTTTTTGAAATCTTTTCTCTAAAGCTTATTAATCTTTGCTTTTCTTCTTCACGCGCAAACTCATCACACTTATCACAGCCACATGGTGACTGCAATTTATGCGCACAATTTCCACAATAGGGGCTTGGCCATGAATATCTTGCTATTCCTCTGGCTGGATAGCGCTGTTTCATAGCAATATTGCAATACGGACATTGAACATCAGGCAATTCTTTTAGAGGAAAATTTCTTATTAATTCCGTTGCATTTATATCAAGCTCAAACTCCTCCAAAAGTACAGATACTTTCTCGTTTGAATAATATCTTTCAATTAAACCTTGAAGCTCCTCTTCACTTAGCTTTTTTAATAAATCATTCATAGTATTAGATACTAAGGATTCCTTAGTATCTAATCAAGCAAAATACTAAGATTATTTTAGCCTCATTAACTTGAGGTACTATATGAATAAAAATAAGACAATAATGTCCCCTGTGGCCAAAAGACTTAAGGCCGCACGGATAAAAAAAGGAATCTCACAAAAACAGTTAGGGATATTAGCTGGAATCGATCAATTCTCAGCAAGCCCCAGAATTAATCAATATGAAAGAGGTAAACATGTACCTGATTTTGCTACAGCAAGTCGCTTAGCAAAAGCATTATCTATACCCGTTACTTATTTATATGCAGATGATGATGAATTAGCAATTTTAATATTACAATATTCATCAGCCACAAAAGATGTGAAAGATATAATTATAAATACGCTCAAATAACTGCTTTTACCTTTGTCATTCAATTCAACTCAAGAAGAAATTAAGTAGGATCAAAAAGGGTAACTTGAAACAAAAATTAATCCAGCGAAACATATTGAAGTTGATTGTTATAAATCAATAAGAACAAAGGTTAAGCTTACAGAAAGTCATACGAAGAGTTCAAAACTACTAGTAACAAGCCCTTCTCTACACACACAAATAAATATTAAAAAGAGCTGATTTAATATTTGCATCACGATATCAAAGCATACGTCACTATGAAATTTTAGTAATTTGATATAAATCAATTACGCTATTTTACATAGTGACGTATGCCAAAAAAACATGGCTTCGCCTGTTTTTATTGACATCGTTACCTCCAAAATAGTATATTTGCGAATTATAGGCGAATTATAATTTTGTAAAAAATTTAATTTGACTAAAATTTGTCAATATTACGGCAACCAAATTGATAGAGTTTTGTTGTAAAACAAACTCGTTCTAAGCTCAGACGCACTTTGAAAGGAGCTGGAAATATACTGTATTTCTTAAGTGCTTGGTGAATTTTGAAAAAATTTCACTTTATATAAAAAGGCTTTCTTTGAAAGCAAACTGCTACAGATAAACCGTACTCTTCGAGTACACGAAAACCCCTAACACAAGAAAGTTTGTGTATATATGCGTACAACAGTTCGCATGAGAATTATTCATTTAGCAATACTGTATCCCGTACCAACAGGCTACGTTACGATACTGGTTTTAGATTTGACGGATCTTTTAAATCATACTTTTTATCTTTAAAAAGTACGTTTACATCTCTTTTGTAAACGCTTTTATAGCCGCTATAGGTTATAAATGATGATGAACACTGAGCAACTGTAAGTGGTTTTACCACAACTGATCCGAGATTGTGAATGAATAACCTTGCATGGGAATTACAAAAACTAACTAATGAGAATTCGAATGTAAGCATCGTTACGCTTAACACTCGTATTCGTATTTTCAATCAAGTCAGTGATCAATTCCGGCTGTGCCTAGTATTATTATTTTTTTTTGGTTTGATGTGCTTTTCCCTAAAAAACTAATCAGTGTGGGTTGCTTATTTGCCATGATGATCTATCCATTTTACGTTGTAGATTTACTGAGGAGCTTGAGAAGCCCAACATGATAACACCTAATTTTGACTTTTAAAAAAACCTAAAAAACGAATAAAGGAAAGTTCAAAGCTTTTCTTATAAACGATATCCCCGTCTCCAAAGTAATCAATATCTCTTTTATCGTAATAAAATCGATACTTTAAGTATTTCCTTTCTTTATCTTCAATTTTACTCAAAAACATTTGATCTTGGTACAATACCCACTTTTTTGGCAAGTAAGCATCAAGCTACCTTTACCAAAGGAAATATTGGATGTCGTTTCACCCACAACAACGGTTTTTTGCTTCCTTGTTAGTTAGAGGGGCTAGCACCCCAAGAAGGTACATCGACTAATTCCGCAGGAATATCGTGCTACGCAGGTTGAAGCATCGTACAAACCTGAACCATCGGCTGGTACTTTATTGAGTGGGAAAAATCATCATTCTGTATTGTTCCGTGGCGGTGCTGAAACACGCATACGCACAAAGCTATTAAAAGATGGCAATATCGACACACGCCAGCGAACATTTTGAAACCAAAAAGCAAAATGCATTTTTAAAGGAATTGGGGTTGGCTACTTTGCCAATTGGGGATGAAGAAAGCATCAAGTAAAGCAGTAAGAAGTAATAAATAACAACCAACGATCAAATGCTAAAACTCTCTTATCGGTGCAATACAACTCCTAGTCTATTATAACTATGAATAACTATAAGCATAGTTTACTTTAATCGGAAGTTATCAATTAATGTTAATTGAATGGTTCTTAACTAGTTCCACCCAATAAAAAACATTTACGAAACTTACAATTGGATTTTTAGAAATCGTATTGATTTTTACTTTTGTTTTAGCTCTATAACTCAAATGTCCTATATTTTAGCCAAGTATCGCACCCCTATTATTCACAGGGTATCTTGCGATAGATATACACAACAGTGTTTGCACGTAGGCTCATGCATATTCTTTCATTAGACGGAATAGCCATGCACCAGTATTTTTTTATTCAGGTTAATTATCTGAACTATCCATGGCAAACTACTTATTTCTTAAGTAAACGTTTAGTGATTTTTGTAATTACAAAAAGAACACTATATGAATATTGAAACATTAAATTTAGAGCAAGCAGCACAATTTCTTTACATGTCTAGTTCAGCACTGCGACAAAAAAGTAAAACTGGTGAAATCAGGGGCGCAAAAATTGCCAAGCGTTGGGTTTACCTTAAAGAAGATCTTGTTGATCACATCAGATCAAAGTACACTTGCTCTGTGGAAATACCGCAAAGTGACTCTATAAAACACAAGGAGACACTATGTCAATATACAAACGCGGTAAAAACTATTGGATCCGATTCACAGCACCAAATGGACAGAGAATACGCTGCTCAGCTGGGACTGGAAATAAGATCCAAGCGCAAGAATACCATGACAAGTTAAAAGCTAAAGCATGGGAAGTAAATAAACTTGGAAACAAACCTGAGCGATCGTGGCAAGAAACAACCTTACGGTTTATTCGGGAATCAAACCATAAGGCCAGTCATAGTAGAGATCTGATTTATTTACGATGGTTAGATCCTTACTTAAGGCATAAAGTTTTATCTGAGATTAATCGTGATTTAATCGACCACTTAACCGAGTGCCGATTAAAAGAAGGTGTTGCGCATGCGACAGTTAATCGATTGTTAGCTTGTTTACGTTCTATTTTGCGAAAAGCAAAGAACGACTGGGAGTGGATTGATCGTATTCCTAAAGTTCGTATGTTGCCAGAGCCAACTCGTCGGGTACGTTGGATTAAACCAAGCGAGGCAAAACGCTTAATTCAGGCATTACCTGAGCACCAAGCATATGCTGTTCGATTTGCTCTAGCAACCGGTTTACGTCAAGGTAATATCAAAACACTGGAATGGTCTCAGGTTTCATTAGAGCGTTCAGTGTGCTGGATTTATGCTGATAAAGCGAAGGCTGGGAAACCTATTCATATACCTTTGAATAGTGACGCAGTTGAAGTGTTGAGAGCTTTAGAAGGAAATCACCCTGAGTTTGTTTTCACTTTTAGGGGTAACCCTATTGGTCAACTAACAACTAAGGCTTGGTACAAAGCTTTAAAAAAGACTGGAATTGAATCCTTTCGGTGGCATGACTTGAGGCATACATGGGCATCATGGCATGTACAGAATGGGACACCAATTAATGTCCTTCAAGAGCTAGGTGCTTGGGAGAGTACAGAGATGGTCAGACGCTATGCTCACTTAGGGCAGACTCATTTGGCTGAATATTCTGAAAACTCGTGTCAAATTGAATAAATTTTGGCACAAAACTGGCACAAACCAAAAAAAAGGATTGTAGCAAACGCTACAATCCTTGATATATGGTGGGCCTGGAAGGACTCGAACCTTCGACCAATAGATTATGAGTCTACTGCTCTAACCAACTGAGCTACAGGCCCTAGATGATGAGAAAAAGCTAGGAATGGCTACCTGGATCTTTATTCACTTCTAGAAAGCTGCGTAGCATATCTGATCGGCTTGGATGACGCAATTTTCTTAAGGCTTTTGCTTCAATTTGTCTGATTCTTTCACGTGTTACGTCAAACTGTTTGCCTACTTCTTCTAGGGTGTGATCGGTATTCATGTCAATACCGAAACGCATGCGTAACACTTTTGCCTCACGTGGAGTTAAGCTTCCTAATACATCACGGGTGCTTTCGCCCAAGCCTGTAGAGGTTGCTGAATCAATGGGGGATTGTACGTTGCCGTCCTCAATAAAGTCACCTAATGATGAATCTGCATCATCTCCAATCGGGGTTTCCATCGAAATCGGCTCCTTGGCTATTTTCATAACCTTACGAACTTTTTCTTCTGGCATTTCCATTTCAATGGCGAGTTCTTCTGGCGTACCTTCACGACCTTTTTCTTGGAGTAATTTACGAGATATTCTATTTAATTTATTAATTGTTTCAATCATATGTACGGGTATACGAATCGTTCTTGCCTGGTCTGCAATAGAGCGCGTAATAGCCTGACGTATCCACCATGTTGCATAAGTTGAGAATTTATAACCACGGCGGTATTCAAACTTATCCACGGCTTTCATTAAGCCGATATTACCTTCTTGGATAAGATCAAGGAACTGTAAACCACGATTAGTGTATTTTTTAGCAATTGAAATGACCAAGCGCAAGTTTGCTTCGACCATTTCTTTTTTAGCACGACGTGCTTTGGCTTCACCTACTGATACAGTGCGATTAATTTCTTTAATTTGAGTTACGCTTAAACGTGTCTGCTTTTCAAGTTTTTGAAGTTGCACTTGATTGAAACGCACATCATCTTTGAAGGGTTCAAGTGCTTCTTCAAGCTGTGGGTTTTTAGCAATATACTCATTCAGCCATTCAAGGTTGGTTTCATTCTTAGGAAAACCCGTAATGAAATCTTTGCGTGGCATTGCTGCTTTTTGTACGCAAAACTTCATAATTTGACGTTCGTGACCACGAATACGATTAATAATCTCATGTAATTGATTACCTAAGGTATTGATGATCGGTTGCGTAAATTTAAACTCGAGCATTTTCATGCCTTGTTTTTCACGCATTTCTAGATAGAGTTTTTCGTCATTGTTATTCTGTGCTTGGCAAGCTTGCACATATAAGTCATTCAACTCAGCAAACTTTTCTTGTGCTATTTCTGGATCAGGGCCTAAGTCTTCAATGACCTCCTCCTCATCAGCCTCTTCTTTTGCTGCGGCTGCTTCTTCTTTCGATTGCGCTGACACAATGGGGGCTGGCTCAGGAATAACATGTCTTTCAGCAGTAGGGTCGATATAATCTGAAATTAAATCGGTAAGGCGTTTTTCTTCAGCTTCGACCTTGGCGTAGAAATCAAGCAAAAATTCGGCAGAGGCAGGATACGTCGATAAAGCGGTTAATACTTCATATAAGCCTTCTTCAATACGTATTGCAATTTGAATTTCGCCTTCACGAGTTAATAATTCAACAGTGCCCATTTCACGCATATACATGCGTACAGGGTCAGTGGTACGGCCAAAGTCATTATCCGCACTGGTGAGTGCTGCGGCAGCAGCTTCTGCGGCCTCATCATCGGTGTCTGTAGCTTCTTCATTTAATAGTAGAGTATCTTCATCGGGTGCTTTCTCAAACACTTTGATTCCCATATCACCAATCATGGTAACAATTTCATCGATTTGCTCGGGGTCGACTATCGAGTCCGGCAGATGGTCATTAACTTCTGCATAAGTAAGGTAACCTTGCTCTTTACCTTTGGTAATAAGTGTTTTTAAACTTGATTGTTGATCGCTCGGCTGCGCTTCAGTAGTTTCTTCCCCATTTATAGCTTCGCTTGTGGTTTCTAATTTTATAGACTTTTTTGAAGGACTCTTATCAACTTTCTTGGCCGTGTTTTTCTTACTGGTCATAATTTCATTACACCTATCGGATAGCTTGAATACGCAAAGTTATTCAATACCATCATTATTTATTCGTTTGTTAACGTTACTTTACCCGTAAAAACAACGTTTATATTTATGTGCAGCTTAGAAGTAAAAGCAACTTTCACTAAAATAATGCTAATCAAACATTATAGCACATTTTATCATCTGGTAACCTATCGATGATAAAAGAGACATAGTTTTATCTGTTATGCTAAATAACGCTTGATTAAGGAGATCATGATCAAGTGAAAATAGTTTTAGATGGCTAAAACTGTCGCTAAATTCTAATCGACTTAATCAGGACTTCCTTAGCAAAACTATGGTGACGAAACTTTATAATTAAATAGACAGTTAAAATAAAATCGTCTAAATATCACTTTTATCTACTTTTGCTGCAACAGAAAGACAAGTTGCTTCCGTTCTTGCTCACTCAATCCATCAGTTCTTTCTTTATGTATTAATGATTCAACATTTTGTTCATTGGTTCGTTTATGAATGTATTTTATACAATCTTTAAACTCATTAGCTAAAACCTCACTATCTTCTGTTTCTGGTTGCCACTTCATGAGTTGTATTAAAGGCGCTTCATATTCAGTATTTTTCCAGCGCTCCATTAATACAGCCGCATTGGTTTGAGGCTTTTCTTGAATGGCTTCAATGAGTGTAGCCAACAAATCAGAACCTGGCAGATGAGATAGCGCTATCGGTTCAATATTATCAACAAACTTTACCAGATCTGGGTTAGATAAGAGTAAGCTAATCGCATAACGAATGGGCGTGTGCCTTACTTCACGGTTACCTATTCGTGAAGTATTCTGTGCTGTACGGTTACTGATTTCTTTTTGGGTGGCACCTTTTAAAAAGGCACGGGTGTTGACTCCTATTAAAGCCGATAAACGAGAAACTAACTGATCTTTAATAAACGTATCAGGAATATTTTTAAGGTATTTAATAGCATCTTCGTGAAAACGCGCCTTACCTTCACCTGAACTAATATTGTTTTGTTGATGCAAGGTCTCGACAAAATAATCGGTTAATGAAAGCGCATCGTCCGTAAATGACTCCTCGAACTGTGTTTTACCTATTTTTCTAATCTGTGTATCAGGGTCTTCACCATCCGGTAAAAATAAAAAGCGAATTTCTTTACCATCTTGAATCTCAGGTAACGCATTATTTAGTGCTCTCCAAGCTGCTTCACGTCCGGCTCTATCACCATCAAAACAAAAAATCACCTCAGGTACAGCTCTAAAAAGTTGTTTTATATGAGTCGGTGTAGTGGCAGTACCTAACGTTGCCACTGCATACGAGACATCAAACTGAGCTAAGGCGATAACATCCATATAGCCTTCTACCACCACAATGCGTTCTAACTTTTGAGTAAACTTTCTCGCTTCATACAAGCCATAAAGTTCTGAACCTTTATGAAACAAAGTAGTTTCGGGTGAATTTATATATTTAGCTTGATGGGTATCTTTGCTTAAAACACGCCCGCCAAAACCAATGACTTGTCCTTTACGATTACGAATTGGAAACATAATCCGGTCACGATAGCGGTCATATACTTTACTATTTTTAGGGTCTTCATCCTTGCGGATAACTAAGCCAGAATCGACTAATTGCTGCTCGCTATATTGCTTAAGAAAAGGCTGATAAAAGTGATTAAAACCATCGGGAGCATAACCGATATTAAAACGTTTACTAATATCACCACTCAGCTCTCGTCCTTTAAGATAATCAATGGCCTTACTCGATGCTTTTAACTGTATTTGATAAAAGTCGTTAGCTTCATCCATCAGATTAAACAAATCTTTAGTGCGTTTTTGTTGCTCTTGACTCGGCCCTTTTACCCCTTTTTCTCTTGGGACTTGAATACCTAATGAATCTGCCAAAGACTCAATTGCCTCGACATAATCTAAATGCTCATACTCCATTAAGAATGAGAGTGCAGAGCCCCCTGCTTCACAACCGAAACAATTATAATATTGCTGATCTTGTCTTACATAAAATGAAGCTGACTTTTCATTGTGAAAAGGGCAACAGGCGGCATAATCTTTGCCTTTTTTCTTTAATGGAACACGCGCATTAATCACCTCAACAATATCAACTCGCAACAGCAAGTCATCGATAAAGTCTTGTGGAATACGTCCTGATGCCATCTATTAAACCTTTTATTATTAGTCAAATCTGAACGAAGTGACGAATCACGTATTTTTAACCCCTTAACATTATCTGGTTCGAGCAAGAGGCTCAACGTAACAGATAATTTTATGTAGTCAGCCTCAAGCTAATGCAGACGATACTTTAAAGTGAAATATAATTACCGAGGTAAACTAGTAGACCCCATTAAGTAATGATCAATCGCATGCGCGCACTGTCGTCCTTCTCGAATTGCCCAAACCACCAAGGATTGCCCACGGCGCATATCACCTGCTGAGAATACTTTATCAAGCGATGTGTAATAAGCTTGGTCGCCCTCTGTTTTACCTTTTACATTTCCGCGTGGATCAAGTTCTACTTCTAGTTCTTTAAGCATACCTTCGTACACTGGGTGAACAAAGCCCATTGCTAAGGTAGCAATATCTGCTTTAAGCTCAAATTCAGAACCTTCAGCTTCACTCATTTTCCAAGCACCTTTTTCGCCTTGCGTCCATTCAACCTTAATACATTTAATGGCTTTGAGGTTACCCGAGCCGTCACTAATAAATTCTTTAGTAGCAACTGAAAAAAGTCGTTCTGCGCCTTCTTCTTGTGAAGTCGAGGTACGCATTTTATTCGGCCAATCAGGCCAAACCAATCCTTTATCTTCCTTTTCAGGGGGGCGTGGCATAATTTCTAACTGTGTTACGCTAGCCGCACCATGACGGGTTGATGTGCCGATACAGTCAGAGCCAGTATCACCACCGCCAATCACAACCACATGTTTACCTTTCGCTGAAATTACTTGATCTTCTGCGTGAATGCCTTGCACCCATTTCGTATTAGCCTTTAGAAAATCCATTGCATAATAAACACCGTTTAATTCACGGCCTTTAATGGTTAAATCGCGTGGTAGTTCAGAACCACCTGTCAGTGCCACTGCATCATATTCCTCTAACAACTGTTTAGCAGGGATATCCACACCAATAAAAGTATTGGGTCTAAAGTCCACACCTTCTAATGACATTTGAAGCATGCGACGATCTAGCATTTTTTTGTCTAATTTAAAGTCTGGGATGCCAAAACGCATTAAACCACCGATGCGTTCTTCTTTTTCAAAGAGCACCACATCATGACCCACTCGTGCGAGTTGTTGCGCCGCTGCCATACCTGCTGGCCCTGAACCTACAACTGCTATCTTTTTTCCTGTTTTCTGTTCGGCAACTTCAGGCTTAACCCAACCTTCTTCAAAGCCTTTATCAATAATGGCATTTTCAATGGTTTTAATGGTGACGGAGTTATCGTTAATATTTAAAGTACACGATTCTTGACATGGCGCGGGGCAAATTTTACCCGTCACCTCAGGAAAGTTATTAGTTGAATGCAAAGAATCTAACGCTTCACGCCATTCGCCACGATAGACTTGGTCATTCCAATCTGGGATCAAGTTATTCACTGGGCAACCACCATTTGGGCCATCATGACAAAAAGGAATACCGCAATCCATACAACGCGCACCCTGAAGCTTTAACTCCTCTTCATTCAGTGGCTGGACAAATTCCTTAAAATGCACGATACGTTCATTAACCGGTGCATAGCCACGGTCATGACGTTTGTATTCTTTAAATCCTGTTGCTTTTCCCATAACTTAACTTCTCTACTTTTATCTGCTCTGTTTCTTCTTTTGGGCTATGTACTAGGTTTATGCTACTTTGCTGCTAGTCGCTTTAGCTTCTAGTGCTTTGCGATAATCAACCGGCATTACCTTTACAAACTGTCCGAGGTATTGACTCCAATTATCTAAAATCATCTGAGCACGCTTCGAGCCTGTGTATTTAACATGATTTTCAATAATGGTTTTAAGACGTGCTTCATCCGCTTCAAGCATATTATCAATATCAGCGCTTTCACCATCGGCTCGTAAATGTGTTAACTCAACCATCTCTGTATTACACAAGGTGATAAAGTTACTTTTTTCATCCAGCACATACGCAAAACCACCTGACATACCCGCCGCAAAGTTTCTGCCAGTTTCACCCAAACATACCACGATTCCACCGGTCATATATTCACAGCCATGATCACCCAAACCTTCGACGACTGCTGTGGCACCAGAGTTACGCACACAAAAACGCTCACCCGCCACACCATTAAAATAGGCCTCACCAGCAACCGCCCCATAAAGAACCGTATTACCAACAATGATATTTTCATCGGCATTTTCGATTTTACAAGAACTTGGCGGGTAGATAATTAAACGTCCGCCTGATAGGCCTTTCCCGACATAGTCATTACCTTCACCGGATAATTCAAGGGTCACACCTTTGGCAACCCATGCGCCAAATGATTGACCTGCAGTACCTGTTGCATTGATGTGAATGGTGTCATCGGCCAAACCTTTATGCCCATACTTTTCAGCAACTCGACCCGACAGCATTGTGCCAAAGGTACGGTTATGATTTTGAATAGCTATATCAATGGTAACTTTTTCGCCGTTTTCTAATGCTGATTTTGCTTGTACAATTAAGTCATTATCTAACGCCGCATCAATCCCATGATCTTGGCCCATTGTATGGTGCTCATCATCATGTGAATCGGCTTGCGGCTTAGTGAGTAACTTACTGTAATCTAGGCCTTTAGCCTTCCAATGATCAATCACATCACGCATATTAAGTCTATCTGATTGACCCACCATATCCGCAACGGTACGAAACCCTAACTGAGACATAAGCTGACGCATTTCTTCGGCGACAAAGAAGAAGTAGTTAATCACATGCTCAGGCTTGCCGGTAAACTTTTTACGCAGTTCAGGATCTTGTGTTGCAACGCCGACAGGACAGGTATTTAGATGACATTTACGCATCATTAAACAGCCCTCTGCTATTAAAGGCGCGGTGGCAAAACCAAATTCATCCGCACCTAACAATGCAGCAATAACCACATCTCGCCCTGTGCGCAAACCACCATCGGCTTGTACGCAAACACGAGAACGAAGTTTATTAAGCACCAAAGTCTGATGTGTTTCTGCCAAGCCTAACTCCCAAGGAGAACCTGCATGACGTAGAGAGGTAAGCGGAGAAGCACCGGTTCCACCGTCATAGCCTGATATTGTTAAATGATCGGCATGTGCTTTGGTAACACCTGCGGCAACCGTACCAACGCCGACTTCTGAAACTAACTTAACAGAGATTCGTGAACTTGGATTAACATTTTTTAAATCATGAATTAACTGCGCTAAGTCTTCGATGGAATAAATATCATGATGCGGTGGCGGTGAAATTAAACCAACACCCGGTGTTGAATGACGTACACGACCAATTTGCTCATTGACCTTATGACCCGGTAATTGCCCACCTTCACCGGGTTTTGCACCCTGCGCCATTTTAATTTGGATATCATCAGCGTTAACAAGGTATTCGGTAGTTACACCAAATCGACCTGATGCGACTTGCTTAATCGCGGAGCGCTCGGGGTTCATTGAGCCATCAGGTAGCGGATTAAAACGTGTTGATTCTTCTCCACCTTCACCGGTATTTGATTTCGCACCAATAGCATTCATCGCTATTGCTAACGTTGAATGTGCCTCATACGAAATACTACCAAATGACATCGCACCAGTCGCAAAACGTTTTACAATTTCAGTCGCTGTTTCAACTTCTTCAATCGGAATGGGTGTATTTGCAAAGTTAAAGTCCATTAACCCACGTAGGGTTAATAAACCTGCCGACTGCTCATCAATCTCATGTGAAAATTCTGCAAAAGTGTCAGCATTATTTGAACGTACTGCGTGTTGCAAACGAGAAATTGTTGTCGGTGTCCAGATATGTTTTTCACCGCGTACGCGGTAGGCGTAATCTCCACCCGCATCAAGATGTTTTTTATAAACCTGTTTATCACCAAAACCACGTGTGTGACAACGCCGAGCCTCGCGAGATATTTCCGCTAAGCCTACACCTTCGATATTGGTTGATGTACCCTTGAAATACTTCTCTATAAATTCACTGCTTAAACCAACTGCATCAAATATCTGTGCGCCACAATAGGAATGATAGGTACAAATCCCCATCTTCGACATGACTTTCTTAAGGCCTTTGCCAATCGCTTTTATATAGTTTTTATGGGCTGTCGCCGTATCCAGACTACCCCCAAAATAATCTAAGTTATCGTCAACTGTTTCTAATGCCAACCATGGGTTTATTGCTTCTGCACCATAACCTGCCAAGGTTGCAAAATGATGTATTTCGAGTGCAGAACCTGTTTCAACAACTAAACCAGAGTCTGTTCTGAGCCCTTTTTTAATCAAATGATGATGAACCGCCGATGTTGCTAATAAGGCTGGAACCGCCAAACGCGAAGCTGATACATTGCGATCCGATAAGATGAGTATATTGTATTTACCCTCTACCGCCTCTTTTGCAGACTTACATAAAGCACTAAGCGCCGCTTCAATGCCTTCTTCGCCTTGCTCTGCATCATAGGTAATATCTAAGGTTTTAGTTTTAAAGGCATCGCCTGCATGATCATTAATGTGGCGAATTGAGTGAAGCTGCTCATTCGTTAAAATCGGTTGCTTTATTTCAAGCCGCATACTATCGGCTTTTGCGTGGCCTAATAAGTTAGGTCGTGGTCCAATAAACGTCACTAAAGACATCACCAACTCTTCCCGTATTGGATCAATCGGAGGATTAGTCACCTGAGCGAAGTTCTGCTTAAAGTAATTAGATATATGCCGAGTACGGTGTGAAAGCACCGCAACAGGGCTATCAACCCCCATTGACCCCGTCCCTTCCATACCTGTTTTCACCATCGGCGCTAAGACAAATTTAATATATTCTTGGGTATAGCCAAATGTTTGTTGATTTTTTAACAGTGTATCTGCATCTAAAGACTCGGGTACTTCAGCATCGCCAAAGATCTCACAGACTTTTATTTGACTTTCATTGAGCCAATCACGATAAGGGTGCGCATCGGATAGATCCTTTTTAAGCTCCTCATCAGAGATGATACGACCTTGCTCCATATCAATAAGAAACATCTTTCCCGGTTCTAAACGCCACTTCTTTATAATCTTTTCTTGGGGAATATCTAGCACGCCCATTTCAGATGCCATTACCACTAAATCATCATCGGTAATCAAGTAACGTGCTGGGCGTAAGCCATTTCTATCAAGCATTGCTCCTATTTGACGGCCATCACTAAAGGCTACCGCAGCTGGGCCATCCCATGGCTCCATGACTGCTGCATTATATTCGTAATACGCTTTCCGACCCTCATCCATTAGCTCATTACCATACCAAGCCTCGGGGATGAGTATTGTCATGGCTTCGGTTAACGAATAACCACCCGCGACCATTAATTCAAGCGCGTTATCAAGGCTTGCTGTATCTGACTGACCTTCGGGTATAACAGGCCAGATTTTATCTAAATCATCACCAAGAATTTCAGATTCCATTGAAGCCTGACGCGCTGCCATCCAATTTTCATTGCCTTGATTGGTATTAATTTCACCATTATGCGCAATCATTCTAAATGGGTGGGCTAAATCCCAAGTCGGAAATGTATTGGTTGAGAAACGTTGATGCACTAACGCAATCGCAGATACCACACGTTTGTCCATAAGATCAAGATAGTACTCACCCACTTGTTCGGCTAAAAGCATTCCCTTGTAAACAATCGTGCGAGATGACATCGAACAGACATAAAAATCACCTGAACCCGTTACACCGAGCTGATTGACACGCGCAGTAACCATTTTATGAATAACAAATAATTTACGTTCAAACGCATCTTGATCAACGGTGCTCTCACCACGAGCAATAAATACTTGATAGATTTTAGGCTCAGTTGGCTTAACGCTTTCACCTAAACCACTGGCATCAACGGGGACTTTACGCCAGCCGATAACACGCTGACCACAATCTTCAACAGCAACATCAATGGCTTTTTGCAACACTTTACGTTGTGATTTATCCTGTGGGAAAAACACCATGCCAACGCCGTATTCACCTTCTGCGGGTAAATCTTGCTCAAACTTCTCTTTAGCCACCGCGCGCATAAAAGCATCAGGAATTTGCATTAACAAACCTGCTCCATCTCCTGCTTTAGGATCAGCACCAACTGCACCACGGTGAGTAACCCTGCAAAGAATCGTTAAACCTTGCTGAACAATATTGTGGCTTTTTTCACCTTTAATATGCGCAACAAACCCCACGCCACAGGCATCATGCTCATTCGCTGGGTCATATAAACCTTGCTTTTCAGGTAAGGTATTTATTTTTGAAGCAGCTCCTGTCGAAGCACTTTTATTATTAGAGACACTATCGGATAGCACATTTGTCGATGCGTTGTTATGCATGGGGTTCCTCATAAATCTTGTGTAAACAAAGTGCATTGTTTATCTTTGCACTTATCGGCCCGTTGTTTGATTAATTTTGGATGAATTACAGTTAACTTTAATCAAGGGTCGAACAGTATATCAGCTTTAAATTTGCAAGCTAGTGTTCTAATGAGTAGTTTTTAACGTATTGAAACCTTTGCAGTAGAGGTTTGACAGATTAAAAATGGTTAAACTTCTCCCTGGTCCCATTAAAACAGGGAAAGTCACGCTATTTTATTCCCGCCATGCTCTCGAGCAATGCCTCATATTGTGCTTCTAGCACCTTATTTTTATAAAAACACGAATTAGTTTCTCCTTTTCCATTATGTATAAACAACAATAATTAGTGCGATTGATTGACCTCTCTATCAGACAATAGCAGTCCTGCCAGCAATCGCCGTTATTGTTTTAGATTCTTTGAGATTAGATGGCGCATTGTGATATGTTGATCAATTCTCGACATATCCATTTTTTTCGTTGCTTGTCGTTTAAGCTAAAAACACATGACTATCAACATCATCATTTAAGCCTGCATCTTGGCTAATTTATATATTATGACCTTTTCACGGCTCAATGACGAAAGAAAAATGCGCTGAAACTTTATTAATTGAGAAGGAAAACAAAGCCACTAATGAAACTATACGGTAGTGTTATCTACCGTCTAAGCTTACAAGCTCCTTCCAAGCGCTATGTTTTTCAATTAACCCCAAAGCATCTTGTAATAGTGTTTTACCCGGCTCGGTATTAAACCAAGTGGATAAGCCAGAAGGGTGAGGCAAAGGAATACAATCAACCTGCAATAATGGGGTATCAACGATATGTTGCTTTCCGACAACTTCATCGAGTTTTTTTACTTGTAAGTATTGTGAAATTGCCAATTTACCAACCGGTATAATCAATTTGGGCTGGAGTAGTTCATGTTCTTTTTCTAGCCACGTTTTACAATTAGCTATTTCAATTTTATTGGGGACTCTATCGCCACTCCCTTTTTTGTTTTTCCCCGGAAAACAGCGACATACTGCTGACATATAAATTTGATGACGAACATCCTCCTCATTCATGCCAATCGACTCAAACCACTTAAATAAGGTTTTCCCTGCGGTCCAGCCGAAAGGTTTTTTAATCTTCCCTTCATGTATGCCTGGTGCCTGGCCAATTAGCATAATAGAAGCTTTGATTGGTTTTCCAACAATGACCGGTTGAATCATTTCAGGGCATTGTTTACAGGCTTGAAGTGCTGCTTGATGTGTAATTAATTTTTGTAGCATCATGACTTATGTAATATGCTGAGAGCCCAATTATTATAGATTATAACGTGCTTATGAAATTTTCACTTAAAAAATCTCAAACTTTAAGCCATGGTATTTCACAGCTTGATGCAGAGTATGGGCAAGCAGGCGTGGCTGCGATTTATATTCTCGAAGAAGCAGGTGATGTCACCATTATTGAAACAGGCACGAATCATAGTGTGCCCTATATTGAACAAGCTTTGATTGAGAGAGGCTTATCATTTGATCAAGTGCGCTATATCATTCCTACCCATGTACACCTCGATCACGCAGGCGGCGCAGGTGATTTAATGAAACTTTGTAGAAAGGCTAGCTTGATTTGCCATCCCTTTGGCGCACCCCATTTAATTGACCCCAGTAAGTTAGAAGCAGGCACAATTGCAGTCTACGGTGAAGATAAATTTCGAAAACTTTATGGAACAATTCGCCCGATTGATGCAGATCGTGTTATAGAAGCAGCGGATAATTTTAGTATAAACTTAAACGGTAGAGTATTGATTTTTATGGATACTCCGGGTCATGCGCGGCATCACTTCTGTATTTATGATGCGCGCAGCGAAGGTATCTTCACGGGAGATACTTTTGGTGTTTCTTACCCTCAAATTACGACAAAACAGGGGCGTTTCATATTTGCCACAACCACACCCGTACAGTTTGACCCTGATGCTTTACTAGCCAGTATTGATCGATTAATGTCGTTAAACCCCAAAACCATGTATCTCACCCATTACGGTACAATGACCCCAAGTGATGCTATTGTTAGGCAACTTAAAAACAGTATTAATGCCTTTAAAAGCATTGCGCTAAAGGCACAAGATATTAAAGATGATCGTATAGCGTTTATTCAAAAGAAAGTGATGAATTATTTACTTAATCAATTGAATCAAATGGGTTGTGAGCAGTCACAATCTACGTGTGAAAAAATTATAAAAATGGATGCTCTACTTAATGCACAGGGTTTAGATGTTTGGTTAAATCGGCACTAAACTACAAAAAACAAAGGGAAAATAATGATAACGAAGATACTTATTACAATAAGTTTAGTTGTAGGGCTTTCAGGCTGTTCGAGCTTAAAGCAAGTATTAGCAACGGCAGGTAGTTTCGCGGGGGCAGCCTATGCAAGGGATAAGGGTGAGAACGCATACTTAGGCTCTATTGCAGGAGGTTTAATAGGCAACCTTGCAGGGCAAATGATTTCTCAGTCTAGACCTTATTAACTAAGTTATCTAATAGGCATATGATCAAACTAACTTACCACATAAAACAAACTTTCTCACTCTTGATAATTAGTATTATCACTAACGGCCTGTTCAAATAGACAAGAAGGAATGCAAGCCTTAGGGTCATTAAGCGGAATGATTATAGCTGCATCAAAGGGAGAAAACGTATTAATAGGGTCGATAGCTGGTGGGGTCGTTGGTAGTTTTGTTGGGCAAGTGACTACTCAAGCGATGGTTTCGAAGTAACTCTTGCTTATACAAATCGCTGTTGTAAATAGTTAAACACGGCCAATAACCCCATCGCCTCACCACCTTTGGGTCGTCCGTCTCTAGTGCGATTATTCCAAGCCATAACATCCAAATGCGCCCACTCAATATCTTCATCGACAAATTCATTTAAATATAAAGCTGCGGTAATTGCACCACCGTAGCCTTCTGCCGAGCAGTTGGTAATATCCGCAACGGGGCTATCAAGCTGATAGCGATACGCATGATGCAAAGGCAATGGCCAAAGTGTTTCACCGGTATTGTCCGAGGCTAGTTGTATGTCTCTTGCGAGTGTCAATGAGTTACTAAATAGTGCAGGAATTTCAGTGCCCACGGCAACCCGAGCAGCCCCGGTTAAGGTGGCAAAATCAATAATTAATGATGATGAGCTTTCACAGGCTAAAGTGAGCGCATCACATAATACTAAACGTCCTTCTGCATCGGTATTGTCAATTTCTACAGTCTTATGCGCACGCGTATCAATAATATCCCCAGGTCTAAAGGCATCACCTGAGATGGCATTATCGGCGGCAGCAATTAACACTTGCAAACGTAGCGGCAAATCAAAACTCATAATAAGATGCGCCAAGCCTAAAACATGAGCCGCACCACCCATATCTTTTTTCATATTACGCATAAACTTGGAAGGCTTCAGATCAAGCCCACCAGTATCAAAACAGACACCTTTACCCACCAATGTGAGTAAAGGTAGCTCGGTATTATCAGCATCCGATGACCATTCAAGTTTTATTAATCGGGGGGGGTGCTCACTGGCACGGCCGACAGCATGAATAGCGGGGAAATTCTCAGTTAATAGATCATCGCCAATAACTTCACTAAACTGTGCTTGATGTTGCTGTGCCAACTCTTGAACCACTTCAGAAAGCTCTTCTGGCATCATGTGATTTGCGGGTGTATTGACCATATCACGCACTAAGGTAAAAGCATCAACAAAAGCTTGAATTTGCGCGAGCTGATTAGCTTCTACCTTTAATAAAGGTATTTTTTTAGGCACCAAGAAATCTTTCTTGAAAAAGTCAAAACGATAAGCACCTAAGCCCCAACCAATAGCAGCTTGGATTTTTTCATTTTCAGACACATTCGCTTCAAAATGATATTCACCTTCTGGCAATGAGGTTGAAAATGATGACATTGACCAAATAGGAGCACTATCAGGATTATTCTCTGAAAAAAGTGGTACACCACAAAGAACACGATCTATTTGTCCCGATTGATTAGGTATAAGACAGAACTCATTAGGCAATGCTTTAAATGAAGACTGGTTCACCCAGTTACTAACAAAATTTTGTTGTTCTTTTAAATAGTCCTCTAATTCATTTTTCACCAGAGGAACTAAGGGAATGCTGTTACTGCTTTCAGTAATAAAACTCATTTATTTATACTCAACTAAACAGCCCCACTGCCCTGTTTCATCATGGTGAATGTGTACTGTTGAAAGACTTCCATATGCCACTTGAAGACTAAATAAGTTTTCATTGGGCATACCTAATATATACATGAGAATGATACGAATAACGCCTGTATGCGAAACGAGTAATAGCTTTTGACCTTCATGTTCCTCAATGAGTTTTTTAAATGCGGCTAAAACTCGCCCTTGAAATAGGTGATAGTCTTCACCATCAGGTGGGGTGATAGTTGTAGGTGACTGACTCCAAGCGTACAGTAAGTCAGTATCCTTCTTTAGAACTTCACTGGGAGGAAGTCCATCCCACATGCCGTAATCAATTTCTTTTAATTGATCATTTATGTCCAAGTCAATGTCATCTTCAGAAGCAATGAGCTCGGCAAACTCACTGCAACTTTGCAACGGCGATGAAATAACAATATCCCAATCACTCATTCCTTCTAAGGAGGCAACCATTTGCTGCCAACCAGCTTCGGTTAACGGATCATCCGTTATTCCACGGTAAACTTCACGACCTTCAACTTCGCCATGGCGCAGTATATCAATCGTGGTTATTGACGTTTTCATTTATTATTGGGTTTCCTTTGAAACAGATGAAGCAATGCTTCAAATATATTTTACGTCAATGATTTCATATTCACGGATGCCAGCTGGGGCGTTAACGGTAGCAACATCACCCTCCTCTTTACCTATCATCGAACGTGCAATGGGGGATGATACCGCAATCTTATTAAGTTTTATATCGGCTTCAATATCACCGACAATTTGATACGTTACGGTTTCTTCAGACTCTAGATCTTCAAGTTCTACGGTAGCGCCAAAAACAACACGTCCTTCAACATTTAATGAACTTACATCAATCAATTGCGCTGTGGATAAAACAGACTCAAGTTCTTGAATGCGGCCTTCACAAAAGCTTTGTTGTTCCCGGGCAGCATGGTATTCGGCATTTTCTTTTAAGTCACCGTGCTCTCTTGCCGTAGAAATTGCCTGAACAATTTCTGGGCGGGTGACAGTTTTAAGTTCATTTAACTCTGCTTTTAATATTTCAGCGCCTTTTTGTGTGACGGGTGCTCTATGCATAATATTTTCCTTTTCTTAAGACGGTTATGCTTTGTTTTAGGAATCTCTGATCAAGTCCAATTATGATTTTCTTTGGTAAAATGGTTGCTATTTTTTCACGAAGTAAGACCTGGCGATCACTTCCTTGTACGGAAAATTGTGGTAAATATCAGCAATTTCAGCAAGCTAAAAATAATGGGACTTGATCAGATTCTCCTTAACTAAGGTCTTGTAGTTTGTAAACAACTTCATCTTCGTTGTGCATCAATGCCTGACATAAAGCCCAAGCCCCTGTGATAGTGGTTGTGTAAGCCACCTTAGCGCGTAATGCAACTCGACGTATTTCAGAAGAGTCTTGGATAGCACTTTTACCTTCGGTAGTGTTAACAATAAAATCAACTTGATTGTTTTTAAGTAAATCAACAATATGCGGGCGACCTTCGCGGACCTTATTAACCACATCACAACTAAAGCCAGCTGACTCTAATGTACGCGCCGTACCGCGTGTTGCTATTAAAGTAAATTTAAGATCTGTTAACAATTTAGCAACATCTATCACCGCTTTTCGATCAGCTTCACGAACACTGATAAAGGCTGTTCCGCCAATTTTAGGGAAGTCGACACTAGCCCCTTGTTGAGATTTACCATAGGCCTCAGCAAATGTCTTGCCAACGCCCATAACCTCACCTGTCGATTTCATTTCGGGGCCTAGAATGGGGTCTACAGTTGGAAACTTAATAAACGGGAATACGGCCTCTTTAACAAAATACAAATCAGGTATGATCTCTTCTACCATCCCTTGCTCTTTTAATGACTGACCGGCCATACAACGTGCGGCGACTTTAGCTAACTGTCGCCCGGTTGCTTTGGATACATAAGGTACGGTTCGAGAGGCGCGTGGGTTAACTTCTAAAACATAAATGGCTTGCTTGCCGGCATCGTTAGTTTGAATCGCAAATTGTACATTCATCAAACCCACTACATTTAAAGCTAATGCCATTGCACGAGTTTGCTGGCGCATTTCATCTTGTATTTCTTGGCTTAAAGAATAAGGCGGTAATGAACATGCCGAATCACCTGAGTGAACACCAGCCTGCTCAATATGTTGCATAATGCCACCGATCAGAACATCCGTGCCGTCGCAAATTGCATCCACATCCACTTCTATTGCATCATCTAAAAAGCGATCAAGCAAAACAGGGGAATCATTAGACACTTTAACCGCATCACGCATATAAACGCGCAAATCATCTTCGTTATGGACAATTTCCATAGCACGGCCGCCTAATACATAAGACGGACGTACTACCAGCGGATAACCCACTTCTTCCGCCAAACGAACCCCTTCTTCGATATTTCTAGCGGTGCGGTTTGGCGGTTGTTTTAAGCCTAGTTTTTCTATTAACTGTTGGAACCGTTCACGGTCTTCCGCCAAATCAATTGCATCGGGGCTGGTACCGATAATGGGTGCACCTGCAGCTTCTAGCGCTTCTGCAAGTTTGAGCGGGGTTTGTCCGCCGTACTGTACAATAACGCCTTTGGGCTTTTCAAGATCAACAATATCGAGTACATTTTCTAATGTTAGTGGCTCAAAATATAAGCGATCAGAGGTATCGTAATCCGTTGAAACAGTTTCAGGGTTACAGTTAACCATAATGGTTTCATAACCATCATCACGTAATGATAAGGCTGCATGAACACAACAGTAGTCAAATTCAATACCTTGCCCAATACGGTTTGGTCCACCACCCAGTATAATTATTTTATCTTTATCACTTGGATTTGACTCACACTCTTCATCATAGCTAGAGTACATATAAGCAGTATCAGTTGAAAATTCAGCCGCACTGGTATCAACACGTTTATAAATAGGTTTAACGTTTAAATCATGACGAAACTTACGAACGATTTTTTCTTTGGTATCTAATAATACTGCTAAACGGCGATCAGAAAACCCTTTACGCTTAAGCTCAAACATTTTATCTTTGGATAAGCTATTAGGCAATGTGCCTTTAAGCTGGTTTTCCATGATAATCAGTTCTTCAACTTGATTGAGAAACCAAGGGTCTATGCCGGTTAAATCAAATAAATCTTTTTGACTCATACCGAAACGAAATCCATCAGCCACATATAAAATACGTTCTGGGCCCGCTTCAGTCAGTTCTTGTCGTAGAATATCTTTGGCATCATTGGCGCTTAAATCAACCCGCTCATCTAACCCATCAATATCAATTTCTAATCCGCGTAACGCTTTTTGAAAAGATTCTTGGAAGGTACGGCCCATTGCCATCACTTCTCCGACAGACTTCATTTGCGTGGTTAAGCGTGGGTCAGCCTGAGGAAACTTCTCAAAATTGAAACGTGGGATTTTAGTCACTACGTAATCAATTGAAGGTTCAAACGATGCTGGCGTTGCGCCACCTGTTATATCATTTTGCAACTCATCTAGGGTATAACCGACTGCTAATTTTGCCGCTATTTTTGCAATCGGGAAGCCGGTCGCTTTGGAGGCTAAAGCAGATGAACGTGAAACACGAGGGTTCATTTCAATAATAACCATGCGCCCATCTTTGGGGTTGATTGAGAACTGAACATTGGAGCCGCCTGTTTCAACACCAATTTTGCGCAATACTGCCAAGGATGCATTACGCAGAATTTGGTATTCTTTATCCGTGAGAGTCTGCGCAGGTGCAACCGTGATTGAGTCCCCAGTATGAATACCCATTGGATCAAGATTTTCAATCGCACAGATAATAATACAGTTGTCTGCTTTATCACGTACTACTTCCATTTCGTACTCTTTCCAGCCCAGTAAAGACTCTTCAAGCAATACTTCAGTGGTGGGGGAGAAATCTAAGCCACGGGCAACGATTTCATCAAATTCATCCATATTGTAAGCAATGCCACCACCAGACCCACCCATGGTGAATGAAGGCCGACAAATCGTTGGAAAACCTAAGCCTTTTTGTACTTGGCGAGCCTCTTCCATACTGTGGGCTACGCCTGAGCGCGCTGAATTTAAACCGATTTCTTCCATCGCTACGCGAAATTTCTCACGATCTTCAGCCATATCAATGGCTTCTTTTTTAGCACCGATCATTTCGATGCCGTATTTTTCTAAAACACCTTCACGATCAAGATCAAGCGCACAATTAAGTGCGGTTTGGCCACCCATGGTAGGCAGTAAAACATCGGGACGTTCTTTTTCAATAATCGTTGCAACGGTCTGCCAGCGAATCGGTTCGATATAGGTTGCATCTGCCATTTCCGGGTCAGTCATGATAGTTGCAGGGTTAGAATTTACGAGAATAACGCGGTAACCTTCTTCGCGTAGCGCCTTACATGCCTGCGCCCCTGAGTAGTCAAACTCACAGGCTTGACCAATCACAATAGGCCCAGCTCCAATAATTAAAATGCTTTTAATGTCGGTACGTTTAGGCATTACTTCGCCTCCATGCTGGCAGTCTGACTTGCAGGATTATTTAATGACATAAGGGCTATAAAATCATCAAATATTGGGGCGATATCATGTGGTCCTGGGCTAGCTTCAGGGTGACCTTGAAAACTATAGGCGGGTACATCAGTACGTTTAACACCTTGTAAACTATCATCAAACAATGACTTATGTGTGGCTATCAGATTATCCGGTAATGACTTCTCATCGACGGAAAAGCCATGGTTTTGGCTCGTTATCATCACACGTTTAGTCGCTAAACTCTGTACCGGATGGTTGGCACCATGATGACCAAATTTCATTTTTAAAGTAGATGCGCCGCTGGCTAATGCTAGTAATTGATGACCCAAACAAATACCAAATATTGGAACTTGTTTCTTAAGTACGTCTTTAATCGCTTGAATGGCATAATCACATGGCTCAGGGTCGCCTGGACCATTGGATAAAAAGACTCCATCAGGATTCATTTTTAAGACATCAGAGGCTGACGTTTGTGCAGGCACGACCGTAACACGACAACCACGATCGACCATCATGCGTAAAATATTTTTCTTAATCCCAAAGTCATACGCAACAACATGAAATTTGGTTTCTTCAGTGCTCAGGCTAGCATGTTCATTTGTTATTAAATCCCATGTATGCTCCTTCCAAGTGTAGGCTTTTTTTGTAGAAACGACCTTAGCCAAATCCATGCCTTTTAGACCTGGGAAGGTCTTAAGTTCATTTTTGGCTAGTTCTATAGTCGAGTCTTCAATAATCCCTGCAACGATACAACCACGTTGAGCCCCTTTTTCTCGTAAGATTCTTGTTAAGCGACGAGTATCTATATCAGCAATGGCAACGACTTTTTTTCTGTTCAAATAATCTGGCAAAGACTCTTCTGAACGCCAGTTACTTAACAAACTAGGTACATCTTTTACGACGAGTCCAGAAGCAAAAATAGATTCTGACTCTTCGTCATTTTTATTAATACCCGTACTGCCAATATGAGGGTAGGTTAAAGTAATAATTTGTTGAGCATAAGAGGGGTCAGTGAGTATTTCTTGATACCCTGTCAATGACGTATTAAAGACGACTTCACCAATACTGGTGCCTTTATACCCAATGGATTGGCCGTAGAAGATGCTGCCATCTTCAAGAACTAAGATTGCGCTGTTTTTCAAGCTGTTACTCCCTTATGACTTTTGAGAAGCTATTATGTGGTAATTAATAGCAGGGGGGATCAAAAGCATTCTTACATACACACAAAATAAATTATTGTTTTTTTTAGACCTTACTTTCTAAAAAATCAACAATCATTTATTAACACTGATCAACTGATAAACACATGGTATCCAAGCTAAATACTTAACTTTAAATCCATGATTATTGAACGGGTGTATTCTACTCGAAAAAAGAAGGGAGTGTCTACGAGGGAAACGGGATAATTGACTATTAGTGATTTAAACTTTGGATTTTCTTTTCAAGCTCTTTAATAAGATCATCACGTCCGTTTGGAAGTGCTTTTTGAGCATTCAGTTCATTTCTAAGTTGCTTTTCGAGCTTTTCCAAAACTTTAATACTTTCTTTTGATTGCTCATTTAAAGAAATAAGCTTTTCTTTTAATACTTGGTTTTCAGTTTCAACCTCATTAACCGTTTGCTTAATGTTTGCTAAAGCTTCAAGGCTTGGTTTTGAAGAAAGCTCTTGCTGCATTTCGGCCATCAGAGCATCAGATATTTCAATCACAGCATCTTTAGCATTTTCTGAACTCTTGAGCGTATTTGGACTTTTCTTTTCCACGTTATTTATTAAAGCTGTTTGCTCTAAGTTAACATTTACACTATCTGGCATTACTAAAGCTGCTATTGCCGCATGCCGTTTTTTTTCTTGCTGTGTGTTTAAGTCAGTAGATTGATGACGCGTGGTTGTAGAAAACATTTCACCTACAGAGTCAGGTACATATTGAGATAACGCAGTGGATGATTCTTTAGAAAAAAGACCTAAAGCAAAAGCGAGTACTCCAAGTAGAAGCATCAAAGCAAGTAGTAAAAATTTATTCATCATGATTCCATTTTAATCAACAATCAACTACATTTATTTACTAAAGATAGTTTTCCACCAACGACGTCTATTTCCCGTTTGTTTTGATTCACGGGATAACACTTCTGGCTTCATCTTGGTGATTACCCAAGATGGTAGCGGCCCTTGTGTTGCAATGCTACAGGATGTGCCTAAGTTATTCGGATCAAACACTTTTATTAATCGGGGTGTCTCGAAGCTATCAGTGTAAACAACTCCGCAATAATCCTCGTCATGCTCCCGACGAAGTAGCTGGTTTAGCTCTTCAACGTAGCTATTAACACTTTCGCCTGTTATTTTATGGCTTGGTAATAGCTCGCCTACGGCATAGATATACCAACCCTGTTCATTACCATTCTTTACCGTTTGCCATAATTCATCCAACTGATCCCAACGAAGCACACCATATAACTTACCATTAAAGCTGCTCAAGAATTCACTTTTTTCTTGCTCATTATTAGTACCTTCTTTCATTATTTTCATGCCATTATTTCCAAGGTATTGCCATCAGGGTCACGACAAAACAATGCCGACCTTCCGGACTGGCTTTTTGTGTAGATTATCCCCGCTTTATTTAGTTTGGCTTCAACAGCCTCTATTTTCTCTGTGATTAAAGCGGTATGCCGGTCCCGTCCACCATGTGAAGGTCGATTGACGGAATCAGGGTTGTTTATTTGTAGAAGATGGATTTGCTGTTGTTCATTAATATCCAGCCAAGCACCCTTAAATTTCATCTCAGGTCGTGATGTGTTAAGGGTTAACCCTAAAACATCACAATAAAATGCCAATGATTTTTCCAAATCAGACACAATCATACTGACATGATGAATAGTTTTAAACGTGGCCATAGTTTTTACTCAAATATGTATTTGATCAATCCCGCGGATGATACAACAATGAGCGAGAGACCTAAATAGCGGTGGAACGTGGTACTTTCTGTTTGCAGAAGATAATCGTGAGCTTTTAAACCAATTACATGACCAATTGCAACAAAGGGCAATAGGATTAAACTAAACTGCCATTGTAACTCAACATCGTAAACAACAAAGGCTCCCATTTTAAACGTAACAAGAATTATCCATAACACAAAAAGCGTTTCTCGTAACTGAATTCGACTTACTTTTTTAGCAACCACTGCAGCGATTAATGGTGCACCAATTAATGATGTGCCACTCACATACCCTCCTAGAATTAATAAAAGCGTATCAACAACTTTGGAGTTACTTTTGATTTTGTAATCTAAAACCCACGTAATGCCATAAAAAAGGGTAATACAAAATACAGCAATCACGACCCAAATACTCGGAAAACTAAACAGACCAATGAGTCCTGCTATTTTAGGAATGATAATAACGAACATTACACTCGAAACAACAGACCAGTTAACATTTTTAATCCGGCTTGCTAGTGTTATGGAGGTAAAGAAGAGTAAATGAGTCCCTATTATAGGTAAAAAGATAAGTGGCTTATCATCAACCAGTAATAGTAATGGCAAGCCAAGAGCCGCGCCTCCAAAGCCTATGCCAGAGCGTACAAAACCAGTCCAAATAAAAATTAAAGTAATCGCAATGAGTTGGCCGCTTGAAAATAGGGTTAAAAAATCCATTTGCATATAATGCCTTAATCTTATTAGAAACCTTTGTAAGAGTAGACAAGGCAACATCGTTAGCAAGCTACGTTTTGTATTTTAAAACAGGTAACTTGGTTATTGGAGCTTCAGTCATTACTCATCATCTAACTCACGCAATCGCTTGATTAAGCTTTCTCGAATCTAGTAACTTTTTCTACAGTCATTTGTTACCATTATTATACCCACGATAAGCATCCAAATAATATTCAAACTGAAACTTATGAAATCTTTAACACAACTTTTTTTGAAACAAGCAATAACCATTAACATATTGTTACTCGTAGCGCTAGCCTGCCTTGTTGTTGGCCTTACAGCTCCCTTATTAACGCTAGAAAAAATGTACTTCTTTGAAAATACGGTCTCCTTACTCTCAACCATTAAAGAACTATTTGAACAGGGAGAATGGTTTCTCTTTGTTATAATTGGTTTTTTTAGTCTTTGTGTGCCTCTTTTAAAAATTACCAGCTTATTACTCATCTTAAATTTGAGTTATCCTAAAGGATCCTTTCTCGACAACGTTTTACACGTTATAGAGATAATCGGCAAGTGGTCGATGTTAGATGTATTTGTGGTTGCATTATTACTTGTCTCTGTAAAACTTGGGGCGCTAGCAAAAGTTGAAGTTCACTATGGTCTTTATGCCTTTGCATTATCGGTTCTACTCACCATTGGGTTAAGCTATTGGATTAGTCAGCTTTCAAATATCAAGCATTCGTGACACTTCGTTGAAAAATTGCCACTAACTCAGTATTACCTACCCTAACCCCCAAATAAAAACAAGACTATAGCACAAGCCTATGATTCCTCGGACACCTAAATAATCCTCGGTTGCTCGCACAAATACACCATGTAAAACTTTATTTCCAATCTATTTTAAAAAACATTTGATCACTAAACTGTCTATTACCTCAATATTGCTTAAATTTACACCAATTAATACGGCTCTCTAGGTGTTAAATAAGAATTTGTTATACACTCTAGTTTTAAAAAGTGAAAAGCATTACTGCTACTTTAAAACAACAGGATTAATTGGCTTTCATGAAGAAAAGTACCCATATACTCTCTATATTGCTAGCCCTAATTGCTACAACCTTATGGTTTATTGGTAGCTGGTGGTATTACAGCTGTCGTATAAAAAACACGTGTGAAACTAAGTTAAGCATTACTACTGCTACTCCGATAAGCAATAAACAAGCAGCTACTTCCCCCTTAACGCTGCCAGCTACCGCACTCGACACAAAAAACATAAATAATGATACCGATGGTGATGGGATTAGTGACGCAGATGAATTACTCCTGAACACTGAAATAAATAATAAAGATAGTGATAATGATGGGTTTTCTGACAAACTCGAAATTGGTGGAGATATCAAACATCCACTCGATACAGATAACGATGGTATCATTGATGCACTTGATAATGATGATGATAATGACGGCATCACTACCCAAGTAGAGGTTAAAATAGGTACTAGCCCACTGTTAGTTGATACTGATAATGATGGGCTTGATGATTTGAAAGAGTTAGGTGGAAATGCACTCAAGCCACTCGACACGGATAATGATGGCATTATTAATGCCTTAGACAAGGATGATGATGCTGACGGAATTAAAACCGAAGCTGAGCTCATACTTGGAATTAACCCCCTGCTTGCTGATAGCGATAGCGATGGTATTAGTGATTTAGAAGAGGTTGAAAAACTATATGGAGAGCCACTTGATACTGACGAAAGTGGTATTATTGATGCGCTCGACGCAGAAGAAAACCTCGACAAAGATGGCGATGGCTTAAGTGACTTGTTTGAGGAAAAAATTAATAGCGACCCAAATAATGTTGACTCGGATGATGATGGTATTAATGATAACGAAGAGTTAGGTCATAATCCTGACAAACCATTAGATACGGATAATGATGGCATCATTAATATACTTGACCCAGATGATGATAATGATAATTTGGATACACGCTTTGAGTCGGAAATCGGTACAAATCCTTTATCCACTGATACTGACGGTGATAGCTTAGATGATGCCAAAGAAGTTGCAGGTGGCACGGTTAGTCATTTGCCGGATACCGATAAAGATGGAAAAATAGACCCGGTAGATTCTGACGATGATAATGATGGTATCGCCACATTAATCGAAATAAAAAAGGGAAGCAATCCCTTTGTAAATGAAGAAGGTGCCTTTAGCCAGCCGCCAATTGTTATCACAAAAGATTCAGAAAACACCCTTACATCCAAACAACTCATTTTTGAACTAACTAATGATAACGCCAGCAAACGCTTTAAAAACGCACGTTTCGTTGTACCCAATAAAACCCATTTCATTAGCTCGAATAAGCTCAACAAAGAAACGAATGACTATTTAGCAGAGATCATAAAATGGTTAAAAGATAATGAACAAAATACAATTAGTCTTATAGGCCACAGTGATGCATTTAGCTCAGCACAAAAAAATCTAGCAGATGGTATTAACCTTGTTATGTCATTACGCGAAATACTAATCCAAAGAGGTGCGCCTTATCAACAAATTGATGTCGCCTCACGAGGATCTGCTGAACCTTTATCTGTGCAAAACACCAAAGCAGAAAAACCAAATAATCGTCGTATCGAAATTACCCCTATAAATTTGTAATGCAACACGATAACTAAAAGACCATTGTACGGAATAAAACAATGAGCTCAAATGAAACATCAAGGAAAATAACATGTTTGAAAAAGCTGTCACACAATCCTACAACCAACAAGATGCAACCTTAGAAATACTGGTAATGCTTGCTGGGAGTTTTTTATTAGGTTGCATATTATGCTGGCTAATTCGAAGCTATAGGTCTAGGAATAGCAGCTATATTAACGGTGCTCAGAATAATGATACCTCTACCGCCGTTGAAACTCATTCACCTTCTTCCCGTTTACGAAACAATGACACATCAGAGCCCATCATTGGTAATACCACCAGTAAGCCCCGAGCGGTAACAGCACCATCACCAAGTCGTTCAAGCTACGCAACACCCCGGACTGACGACTTGACAAAAATTGATGGAATAACTTCTAAGCTACAAGAGCAATTAAAACAAAATGGAATAAGTTCATTTACTGATTTACGTGATGCTAATAAAGAAAACCATAGTCTATCTTCACTACTTAATATTGACTCTAAAGTTGTTGATACTTGGCCTCATCAAGCCAGCCTCGCTGCAAAAGGTGATTGGAAAAAATTGACAGAATATCAAGATTTCACACGAAGAAGTCTAGAGGCTCATCACTCGAGTTCGAAAAAAGAAAACTCACTCAGCTCGAACAAAGATGACTTAAAGAAGATTGAAGGTATTGGTCCTCGCATCGAAGAAATACTCAATAAACAAGGGATTTACACCTTTAAAACCTTACGAAAAACAGACCGAGATACACTTAAAAGCTATTTAACCAATGCCGACAAACGATTTTCTGCACATGAAACTGAATCATGGCCGCATCAAGCTGGAATGGCCGAAAAAGGACAGTGGGAAGAGTTAAAAATTTACCAAGAATTTATTGATGAAGAAGATCACTCAGGGCAAGAAAACCCTGTTATTTCATTAACCACAAAACATGCTCCTGCTAATTCACCTTTTGGGAAGGTAACCAATATCACTCAAGGTGATGATCTAAAAAAAATTGAAGGTATAGGGCCGAGTATCGAAGCGTTGCTACAACAAAATGGCCTCACTAGTTTTGAAAAACTAAAAGATGCTAAGTTTGAATTATTAATTAAAATTTTAGAAAGTGCCGGCCCTCAGTTTCGAATGCATGACCCTAAAAGCTGGCCCGAACAGGCTCAAATAGCATTTGATGGGGATTGGAGGAAACTGAGTGATTTTCAAGACTTACTACAAGGAAATAACAAATAAATTTTCTTGGAGGTTTCTCGAGCAAGCAAGTCTTTAAACAACACCTGTGTGTACAGTGAGTACCTTCTGGTGTTTGTTCTAGGTTGATAAATTTACACACACTGATAAGAGATACTTAAATCACGTATCGAGGTAAATATGACATCAACAAAACGAAAAAAATCTTGAAGAAACCGTAGCGCTTGTGACAGAGCAAGGCTACAGCGTAATTAATGCCGCATCAGCCGTAAGCGTTCAACCGAATCAGATCTACAACTGGAAGAAACGAATCGCTGATGAAACATCAGGTGTTCGACTCACAGGGGAAGAAAGAGAAAAGTTGCTTCGACTTCGTAAAGAAGTCAAAAAACTTAAGATAGAGAAAGAAATCTTAAAAAAGGCGAGCGCCTACTTTGCGAAGGAAATGAAGTGAAATTCAGAGCCATTCTCAAAGTGGGCGGAACACTACCCCCATTGTCGATTTATGCGAGGTCTTACGCGTTACACCTGGTGCTTATTACCAGTGGCGACGTAAGCCTGCCAAACTAATTACCGAGGAAGAGCTGTTGCTCTACCGAGAAGCAAAGCGTCTGTTTAATCAAACACGCAGTGGCATCGGTTATCGCAAGGCCTTAAATAAACCGGGATTTTGTATTGGTGAGACACGCACAAGAACGATTATGAGAAAACTCAATCTTGTGTGTAAACAGCGGTTGAGCTATAAATCGACCACTAACAGCAACCACAACTATGGTATTTCTGAAAACATATTGGATCAAAAATTTAATCCAGAAAAGGAAAACACGATATGGAGCACCGATATTACCACCCTTAAAACACGTCAAGGCTGGGTCTATCTTGCCATTGTGATGGACTTATATTCTCGCAAGATTGTTGGCTGGGCAATGAGTAAGCTCATGACAACGGCGTTGATTAAACACGCCTATGCTTTGCGTAAACCACCAGAAGACTTGTTGCACCACAGTGATAGAGGCTCGCAATATGCAAGCTATGCTTATCGTAAGTTACTTGAGGATTATAAGATGGTTAGCTCAATGAGCAGTATGAAAACTCTCAAATTAATGTGTGTAATTAAACCAACCTAAAACAGTTGGTATATCGAAAATTTTATTACCCTTTTAGTGCAATCGGTATTTTGAATGGGCTTTGAAATCAAAGGTTGGCGATCTATTCTTGTTCCTATCTGGGTTTAGGATATTAGATTTAGATTGTCAGTAGCCATAAAACAGCTTAAACTTCCGCTTCCTTTGCAGCTCAATTATATTTGCTTATGTAAAATACGGAGAAGTGTCCGAGTGGCCGAAGGAGTGCGCTTGGAAAGCGTATGTACGGTAACCCCGTACCGAGGGTTCGAATCCCTCCTTCTCCGCCAAATAAAAAAAAGCCCGTCGTGTTTTTCGAGGGGCTTTTTTATTTTCTTGTAAGTGCTCACTGTTCGAAGCGAACGACAACGAGACCAACAGCATAAAAGAAGAAAAATATCAAACGTGTTACAACTGGGTTACACCAGAATATTTAACCCCTGAGAGTAATGCCATTTCACGATGCCATGTTGCTAAGTCTGCTTGAGTAAACTGGCTAAAATTATTGTGCCCACAGGCTCGTGCCATAACTTGCATGAGTTCTACAGAGGCATTAAAAAAGTTATGTAGCTGTTTTGATGATTTCTCAATATCTAATCGTTGGCGTAAGTCTTCTTTTTGAGTGGCGATCCCCGTCGGACAGTTGTTTGTGTTACACATTCTTGCCGCAACACAACCTATCGCTTGCATAGCACTGTTTGAAATGGCTACACCATCTGCGCC
>JALSJN010000003.1 GCA_026989335.1 Thiotrichaceae bacterium | reverse complement strand
TTGATTTACCGAATGAAGTGGAAGTTTTGATCACCAGTCTTACGGATAAAGAAACCTATAATTACACCATTTTTAAATCACTTTATCACCTTCGTTGGGGTATCGAAGAAAACTATAAACGGCTCAAGCAATGGGCTGAAATTGAGAACTTTTCAGGCAAATCTTCACTCTCAGTCAAACAGGATTTTTACGCTAAAATAGTCGCTTCTAATTTAACCACGTTACTAGAAATACAGGCTCAAGAAATTGTCAATAAACGCACCCAAGCTTTAAGGCGGAACGATCAGATAAATTTTGCTCAAGCCTTGTCAAAAATGAAGCATCGAATAGTAACGATTATCACCGCTAAAAGCAGCGAAGTATCGACCCTGATAAAACAAACTTCTGAGTACCTCAGCAAGACAATTGAAGCGGTTAGAGATGGCAGGAGCTACCCACGAAGGCTTAAAAATATTAAGAATGATATTCACTTTCCTGCATACAAAGGTGCATTGTAATGAATGACCTGGAGCTTAACTTACTGGCATTGACACTGACCCCGCGTAATGGCTTCCCGTATTTCTTTGGGGATGACAACTTGGAATTCATTTAGCCACAAAAACTCGTGGCATAAGTGCCAAACGGTTTAGTCGTCTAGCGAATTTCTTATCATCAAATGTTGCCATGCTATCACATTGGTGATAACTTGCATGATGGATGGCATCGGCAAAGTCTAGCCCTTCGCCTAAGCTTAATACGGCTCTTTCAACCAAATTTTTATCTTCAATTACTGCATTGGGCAAAGATAATAAATGTTGAAATACTTGCTGAATATCGCTTGGCGCAAACTGGTAAAAGCCTCGCATCACCCATTCAAATTCAAGTAACACGGTCTTGCATACCATCAGTTTCTTACCTGACTCAATCAGTTCTTTTGCAATGATCTGCTGTTTTTGCGCTTCCTTATCCGCTTCGTCTTCTATGTAGTAGCGAGCCAGTATATTGGTATCTAATCCAATCATGTCAGAATCAATCTAGGTTCAAGGCTTTAGTAATTGAGCAGGATCAAAATCAACGGGTACTGCTTGTTTTTTGCTTTTTAGCATTCCGAAGCCACTTTTCTTAATTTCAACGGGTGTATTTTCAACCCGCATTTCTACGTGGTTGCCTATCACTTCAAATGATATTTGACTGCCTTTTCTAATCCCCAGTTTTTGTCGTACATTTTTAGGAATAGTGACTTGTCCTTTGCTGGTTACTGATGTTTGTTGCATTTTACTCACCTTTAACTTTCTTATGCATAAAAGTAATACCTGGTAAGAATACCAAAAAACCATGATTTAAACAACAGCACTAACACCTAAAATGCAACTGCTTCTTTCGTATTTTTAGTGTCTTTGACTGCGTCGGTCTTACGGCTCGTGGTAAAACTTAAATAAACTTCCCACCGGATTAAAAACAGATGGTGAGTTCTGGTTTTTTGCATTAATCTTTTTTATTTTGGCTTACCATTCTTTTTGTTCTACTAGCTTTTCTCTGGCTTGCTCAAAATACTAATTATTCTCTTCCAATGCTGATTAACTAGAATAAAATCTAAATTGAGACCTTGCACGAAAACACCTTAATCATAACTCCCATGCTCACGCGTAGACTTAAACTCGATATCTGGCCATTTCTCTTCTGCCATCATTAAGTTTACTCGAGTCGGTGCGATGTAGACTAACTCACCGGCATGATCGAGTGATAAATTTGCTTCAGCTTTTGTTTTAAATTGCGCGAGCATTTTTTCATCGTCACAATGAATCCAGCGGGCGGTTTGTACGTTTACCGCTTCAAAAATACAGTCTACTTTGTATTCGTCTTTTAGGCGTTGTTCGACCACATCAAACTGCAGTACGCCGACTGCGCCGAGAATAAGATCATTATTTTTGAAAGGGCGGAACAGCTGGGTCGCACCTTCTTCACATAACTGATCTAAGCCTTTTTGTAATTGCTTCATTTTAAGCGGGTCTTTTAATTGTGCGCGGCGAAATAGCTCTGGTGCGAAACTGGGGATACCGGTAAAGAATAAATCTTCACCTTGGGTAAACGTATCACCGATGCGAATGGTACCGTGGTTGTGTAAACCGATGATATCGCCTGCAAATGCGGTATCAACGTGACCACGATCTGCCGCTAGAAATGTTAGTGCGTCTGGGATTTTTAAATCCTTTTTTAAACGTACATGATTAAGCTTCATACCTTTTTCAAATTTACCTGAGCAAATTCTCATAAAGGCGATGCGGTCACGATGCTTTGGATCCATATTGGCTTGGATTTTAAAGACAAAACCAGTAAATTTTTTCTCGCTTGGCAGTACTTCACGCGTAGTGGTCATGCGCGGCTGAGGCTCAGGCGCAAACTTTACAAAATCTGCCAGCAACTCAGCCACACCGAAGTTATTGGTTGCCGAGCCAAAAAAAACAGGGGTTAACTTGCCTTGTAAATACGCCTCTTGATCAAAGGCATTACTTGCACCAAGAACCAGCTCAATTTCTTCACGCAGCTCTTCAGCTTGTGAGCCGAGTAATTCATCCAAACGTGGATTATCAATCCCTTGAATAACCTCACCTTCCATGATTTTTCCATCATGATGCGGGTCATACAAATGTACCGCATCATTATGAATATGATAAACACCTTTAAGCCGCTTACCCATGCCAATGGGCCACGTTACCGGCGCGCATTTTATTTTAAGCACGCTTTCGACTTCATCTAACAGATCAATCGGGTCGCGCCCTTCACGGTCGAGCTTATTAATAAAGGTCATAATGGGCGTATCGCGCAATCGACAGACATCCATTAGTTTAATAGTTCGTGCCTCTACACCCTTGGCAACGTCAATCACCATTAATGCTGAATCAACCGCTGTTAATACACGATAAGTATCTTCCGAGAAATCCTCGTGACCGGGTGTATCTAGCAGGTTGATAATTTTATCGGGGTCGCTAAGCCTCTCTTTATTAAAGGTATACGGAAATTGCATCACCGAAGAGCTCACCGAAATGCCACGCTCTTTTTCCATCGCCATCCAGTCTGATGTGGCATGACGTGCTGCTTTTCTGCCCTTTACCGAACCAGCTAGCTGAATCGCACCGCCGAATAAAAGGAGCTTTTCAGTGATAGTGGTTTTACCCGCATCGGGATGCGAAATAATCGCAAAAGTGCGGCGTAGTGAAACTTCTTCTTGATCTGTTGACATAGTGGTTATTGGCTAATTAGTTTGCCGTGAGTCTAAACTATTTTGGATGAAAGCGGTATGCGTCGCACTGCTAATTATTAGTCTTGTTAGCCTTGGCTACAATAATCTCACGAAGCTCTTTGATTTCTTCGCGCAATTTAGAAAGCTCTTTTTGTGTTGCCTTTGTCTCAACCAGTTCTTGCTGCTCGACAAGCTCATTGGACTCTGCATCTTTCATTTCATTCATGGCATCTACCACGATTGCGATAATGAGGTTGACGATAATAAATGTCGCTAAAAAAATGAACGGTACGAAGAACAACCACGCTAACGGAAACTCCTCCATTACGGGGCGGACAATTCCCATCGACCATGATTCTAAAGTCATCACTTGGAACAAGGTATAAAATGATTCTCCCAATGAGCCAAACCATTGTGGGAACTTCTCGCTAAATAACTGGGTCGCCATTATCGCGAATATATAGAAAAATAAGCTTAATAAGCCACCAATTGATGCTATCCCTGGAATTACTTTGACTAAGGCCGTGGTGATTTTGCGCATCTGCGGCACGATGGATATGAGGCGTAAAAGTCGAAGTACCCGTAAAATACGTAAAATTTCAAACCCTGCGCTAGCGGGTATTAATGAAATAGCAACGATAAAAAAATCAAACAGCGACCAAGGGTCTTTAAAGAAAGCGAGCCTATTGACAAATATACGTAATGAAACCTCGATTGTAAATACCGTAATGGCGAAGGTATTAAACCACTCAAATGCGCTACCATAGTTTGCGACTAAATTTTTAGACGTTTCCATCCCCATGGTAATACCATTGAGAATAATTAAAATCATGATGAAGTTTTGAAAACTATGGCTTTCGATTAGCTTTTTAATAGATTGATACATGCCTAATAGGGGGCTATTTAAAGGGTCTATGGTAGCGTTTACTAGAAGTGTTTACTAGAAGTGTTTACTAGAAGTGTTTACTAGCAACCTACGCGATTCGCGGCGAAATAAACCTTCTGGCACATTGCCTGATTTTAGCGTTATTGTGATTTTTTTTACCTTCTAAGCCTTTGCTGGTAAATTTACGGTTAGTAGAATCGTAATTAATTTAGCATGGGTGGTGCAGCTAAGGAACCACTGAATAAGTCCACGCTACAATGCCTCGTGATAATGGACGCTTTATTCCACACTACGGCATTGATCAATATGGCGCGACATTAGCGATACGGATGAAATTTTTCCAAACTTGAAGAACTTTGATATGAAGAATCTTGGATTTTTAGCTTAGATTCCTTAGCACAAATTCCCTTGACCCATTAGCATAACCACTAGTGGCTGCAAATCCATTACAATTTGCGCCCAGCCTAAAACCATGAGACTAAAGCTTCCTTGTAGTATGGCTTTGGTGAATATTCCTATATCCATGTGGAAGGGGGTAAATGGCACTTTAATCCTGTTTTTTGTTGATTTTTAGGCACTAAAAAGCCTTGGGTTTGCCAAGGCTTTTATACATATTAAGTAAGTTCTTACTTACTCAACTTACAACGGCTCGCATCAAACTGTAACGATTTCCCTTTGATTGAAGCAGTTATTTTATCGACATCAATATAGCCTTTTAGCTCATCACCATTTTCTAACTTTACATTGCTCAAATCATCGTTAATAAGCTTTCCACTTAACGATAAAGTTTTATTGGTTGAAACATCAAATGATTCACCCTTAATACTATTATTAGAATAAACATCTAATGCAATAATACCTCTAGTAGGAGTATTTTTCCCTTGATACACAGCGGTATATCTATAAGTTGCGCCGCTATCACCACCCATGCGCTCTGCTTTAAATTCTCCTTTTTTCTTAGCATCAGCAACATCTACCCACGTGCCTTCTAGCACATTGCCTGACTTTAGCGTTCCTGTGAATCTTTTACCTTCTAAGCCTTTACTAGTAAATTCACGGCTAGTAGAATCGTAATTAATCGCTTTTTCGCTGGTGATTTCAACCGCTGCATCTTTTATAAACAAAGAGCCTATTACTTTCCCATCCGTTGTTGGATCAAGCATCAAAGCTATATTACCTTTCTCAGTGCCTGAAAGTGTGCCAACAAATGCTCCTGAATCAAAGCATCTCTTTGTTGCCTTAATACCCGCTAATGTTCTATTAAAATGCGCTTTTGCATCAGCAGGATTAGGGAAAAAATGATCCCCCTGATCAGCTTTTACAGCTTGGTTTGACATTCTATATTCTTTATCAGAAGGAAAACCTTTTCCGAAATCTACAGTTCCCCACTCTTTTTTAGCAATGGCTAACACTTTGCTATCAATTTCAATGCCATTCTCAGGGTCTGCATCATTATCTAGCATCATTAAAAAACGAACTCTGTTTACAACTTCGAGAGTATCTGCTTTTCCATCTTTTACTAAGTCTATTGGCGTCATAACATTTTTAGCTTTTGCAGAACCTAAGGTTACCCCGCCTACTGAAAACTTAACATTACTGTCTTCTTCGAACTTGAACTCACCGTTCTTACCCGTCACACCATTCTGACCACCTGACGAGTACTGCATTCCCTGAACATTACTGTCTTTGAAAACACCACTATAAACTTTTGGTCCGCCGCCACCGCCACAAGCAGTAACACCTAAGGTTAGTAATGAAATAACAGCAAGTTGATTGATTTTTAATTTAGACATATTTATCCCCATAAATAGTTAGTTATATTTTAATAAGCCGACGATAAGTCTATCACAGCTTTATTGATGCACATAATTCAGCAGTGCTTTATTAGTAAACAGGGGAAGCGTTAAGTTCAACTAAAGTTGATTTACCATGCAGCGCGAAAGTCACGAAGAAAAGCAAACACCAGATAAGCTAAGCTCGCTTAATTCAGCCTCTAAAAAGAGACTGGTTAAGTCCATTAATTCTGGCAACGCCAAGTTTTCAAGTTCAGGGCATTAGTTTTAAGCATAGCCATTCTATGGTTCCCCCCCCCCCTCAAAGTCTTCATGTTCTTCGTAGCAAAAATTCTTTTCTCTTTTCTGTCCCAAAATTAGGTAAAATGCGCAAATGCCTAAAGCCCTCAATAAAACCGCAAAATCAAAGCCCCAACACACGCCCATGATGCAACAATATCTGCGCATCAAGGCAGAGAACCCTGAGCTTTTATTATTCTATCGAATGGGGGATTTTTACGAGCTATTTTTTGATGATGCCAAGCGTGCGTCGGATATTTTAAACATCACCCTTACTGCTCGCGGCAAAGCAAATGGCGAGCCAATCCCAATGGCTGGTTTCCCCTATCATTCGGCAGAACAATATTTACCACGGCTTTTAAAACAGGGAATCTCGGTCGGTATTTGTGAGCAAATAGGCGACCCTGCTACATCCAAAGGCCCGGTTGAACGTAAAGTCGTTCGCATTCTTACCCCTGGCACCGTGACTGATGATTATTTATTAGAAGAGCGCCGCGATAATCTGCTTATTGCCATTGCCGAATACGAAAAAGGTGCGGAAAAAAACTATGGCATTGCCAGTATTGATCTAAGCAACGGGCGTTTTATCGTTCAGCAAGTTACCGATCACCAATCATTAATCAATGAAGTTGAGCGTTTACAGCCTGCTGAAATTTTACTTGTCGAAGATTCTGCAACATTACCCGCAAATAACTACCCGATAACCCAACGAGCGCCGTGGCATTTTGATGAAGATAGCGCCCGAACCTTATTACAAAAACAACTCGGCACCAAAGACCTTGCCGGTTTTGGCTGTGATGATTTACCCAGCGCGGTGATAGCGGCGGGTGCGTTATTGCAAT
>JALSJN010000002.1 GCA_026989335.1 Thiotrichaceae bacterium | reverse complement strand
ATCACCGAATCTCGTGCTAAGTCGATGTCACCGACGTCGGGTATCTCTACACTTTCTACGTTTAAGTTTTGTGTTTTTTGGTTAAATTTAAGCTGTATGTTGGGTAATAAGGTTGGCTCAAAGTCAGCAAACTCTTCAATTAATTCATTGTAAGGCATTTGGCGTAATCCATCATAAATATGCGCCTGGTCAGACTCATTAGTGTCTTTGTGTTGGGTGCCAATATTAGCAATTAGGGCTTCTAAGTTAAGCTGGATTGCCATGCTGTAATTGCCCTCTTTCGCTAACTTAATATCAACAATCGCAGGGCGAATCTCATGGGCAGATACGGCAAAGCTGAGTAAAAATACGACGAGACTCAAGAGGACGGTGAGGTGTTTGATGTTAATAAGTGGCATAATGGGGGGTGTGTAAATTTTATAAATGGATGATTGTAACGTGTTTTTAAAAATATTCAGTACCTTTTTTGTTCTCCTTTTTACGGCGCAAGTTTTCTCACATGAGTTTTGGCTCGAGCCCGTTAATTATTATGTTGAAACGGGTAAGCCCGTTAAGGTGCATGAAAAAGTCGGGCAAAATTTTAAAGGGAATAAATATGTTTATTTACCCAGTAGTTATGAATTTTTAAAATTAACGTTGGGTGATAAAACGACCTCGGCTAAGTCAAAATTGGGTGACTTACCGGCGGTGAATGAGGTTGTAGATGGTGAAGGCTTGCTGATTCTGTCAGCTGAAACAACACCTTTAGATGTAACCTATGAAACATGGTCGAAATTTGAAAGTTTCATAAAAAATAAAGGCCTCGACTGGGTATTAGAAAAACATAAAGCGCGTAAGCTACCCGAGAAGAATTTTGTGGAGTCATACCGTCGTTTTGCTAAAACCTTAGTCAAAGTTGGTAATGGCGAAGGCAGTGATCGAGCGTTAGGTTTAGGTTTTGAATGGGTCGTAGAAACGAACCCCTACACAACCCAAAATAGTCCCATCAAAGCACAGCTTTTATGGAAAGGTAAGCCTCACCCTCATGCCCATGTGGGTATCTTTAATCGTCGCCTTGATAGTAATGGAAACAGTGAGTTGCTTACAACAGAACTTACCACTGATGCAGAGGGAAGGGTGGAAATCCCACGTGCCAACGGCGGATCATTTTTAATTAATGCTGTACAGATGATCGAAGCACCGACAAAAATGGCAAAGGACAAGAATGCGGTTTGGGAAAGTCACTGGGCTTCAGTGACTTATAAGTTACGCCAACAACCTTAGTAACGCCTAAGCGTGTGCAGTTGGGCTAAGAACACCCGTATACAAGAGGTACAATAAAACTGCGCCAAAGATAATTCGGTAGATGCCAAAGCCGACAAATGTGAATTTTTGTAAGAATTTCAAAAATAACTTCATCGTAAAGTAAGCCACAATAAACGACACTACAAAACCAACGGCTAAAGTGAGTAAATTAGAGTCATTAAATTCTTTATAATTTTTTAAAATTTCATAGCCACTGGTTGCGCCCATCACAGGTAATGCGAGTAAGAATGAAAATTCGGCACTGGCTTTACGGCTCATGCCTGTTAGTAATGCGCCTACAATGGTTGAGCCGGCACGGCTAGTACCAGGAATTAGAGCAAACACTTGCGCAATGCCGACCCAGATGGCTTGCTTATAGGAGATATCTTCTACTTCAACGGTCTTGTAAACGGCATTCCTTTGGAAGTATTCAACAATTAAAAATACAATACCACCGACGATAAACATTACCGCCACGACCTGTATTGAAAATAGCGCTTTAATGTGATCTTTAAAAATGAAGCCAATAATGGCTAACGGTAAAAAGGCAATCAACACTTTTACCCATAATTCAAAGTGCTTGGTGTGGAACTTATCTTTATAATTTGCAATAACCGCGAGAATTGCTGAAAGCTGGATAATGACTTCAAAAGCTACATTTTCCTTGGTTTGAGGTAAGCCCATCAGCTCACTAGCAACAATTAAATGCCCTGTTGATGAGATCGGTAAAAACTCGGTAATACCTTCGATGATGCCGAGAATGACTGCGTGAATAATGTCCATAGTGTTTTTCTTGTCGTTGAAAAAATGTGCCAAATTGTAGCTGAGATTTGTTTAAAAGTATTTTATCTTTTGAATGAATGGTAGGTTTAACTTGTTAGGTATTTCATGGTCATGCTAAATCTAAATCAGTAAACTATAGCCTTATATTTGGAAAAGGTCAGACAATGAATCAGAATCAACAAAGTCGGTATGCGCGCCAGATACGTTTAAATCAAATTGGTGAAGCAGGGCAACAAAAACTATTAGATGCCACTGTGTTAATCATTGGTATGGGAGGGCTGGGCTCACCAGCAGCTATGTACCTTGCAGCAGCGGGAATTGGACGACTCATTATTAGTGATTTTGATCATGTTGAAGATTCGAATTTACAACGTCAAATTATTCACAGTACAAAAAATATTGGTGAGTTAAAGACGGTATCAGCAAAAAGACGACTGGCTGAAATAAGCCCTGATTGTGAAGTTGAGGCAATTGATTGGCAACTAGATGAAGCCGAGCTTGAAGTTTATGCAAACAAAGCTGATTTGGTTTTAGACTGTAGCGATAACTTCCCTACCCGTTTTATGATAAACCGCGTGTGTGTTAAAACGAGTACGCCCTTGGTTTCTGGAGCGGCGATACGCATGGAAGGGCAAATTGCCAGTTATATTCCAAACACGGATGGGCCTTGCTATCAGTGTTTGTACAAGCAAGCTTTTGAGGATACTGAAACCTGTGAAATGGAAGGTGTGTTATCACCGGTTGTGGGTGTTATTGGAACCTTGCAAGCCTTACAAGCGATTCTTATTTTGATGGGTCAGTTTGATAAAGTTAATGGTAAGCTTTTGTTATTTGATGGTTTAGCGATGGAATGGCAAAGGGTGAATGTGCCTAAGAATCCTAATTGTATGATTTGCTCAAAAACTAACTAGTTAGGTAATATAGCTAAATTTTAGACTTAAACCGGATCAATACAATTATTCGTAAAGTACCGGAAAAATTCTCAACAGTGGCGCTCACGGCAGGAGTCGAACCTGCGACATCTCCCTTAGGAGGGGAGCACTCTATCCATCTGAGTTACGCGAGCATTTGAAGTGGAATTATAGCAACTATACCCAGTAAGTCATTATCATAATGTTGTACTTGTCTACAAATGATAAGCTTCTCTCACTTTAGAAACCATCTATTTAAGTTTTGCTATACCACGCTATGAAAAATTCTCAACGACCAACAAACTCAAACAACAAGCTCTGGCTACTCGTTGCACTGCTATTGCTCGCGATACTTTTCACCCTAGCTTACAAGTTTAGAGATGTGTTAAAGCCGCAGGTCGATTTACAAGAGCCAGTGGATAACAATTGTGACCTCAGAAAAGGCAGGTGTACAACGGTGTTAGCCTCAGGTGGAAAAGTGTCTTTTTTTATTGATCCAATTGATATTCCTCTATTAAAACCGCTGAAACTATCGGTAGAATTAGACGGTGTTGATGCCTCAAAAGTCGAGGTCGATTTTGTGGGTATTGGGATGGAAATGGGTTATAACCGATCGCTATTAAGCTATAAGCGAAATGCTTCTGGATCAGTAAAAAGATTTGTGGGTAAAGCGATTTTGCCGGTTTGTTCGTTAACCAAAATGAACTGGGAAGCACGGGTTCTATTACATCAGGAAGATAGTTCGGGTGTTAGTCCTGATAGCTCTGACAAAAGTGTACATTTGATTCCGTATCGCTTTTTTACCATTAAATAGCTTTTGCGCTATTCGCAGGTTCTTTTTATTATGCGTTGAGGTCTTTATGAATAAAAATATTGTTGTGATACTTCTTTTAGTATTAAGCGGAATTTTAGTTTGGTTGTTGTTACTCTGGAACCCAGTAACCGAACAACTTGAGTCTAAACACCAGACACTGGTTTTAAGAGAAGCGCCTACGGGTGGTAACTTTACGCTAGAAACACGGGGCAAAAAAATATCATTAAAGGACTTTAAAGGAAAAATCGTATTGCTGTACTTTGGCTATACCCAATGCCCCGATATTTGTCCGACTTCGTTATCACTTATGTCACAAGCATTTAAACAAATGAGCGAGGCCGAGCTAAATAAAGTACAGGGTTTATTTATTAGCGTAGATCCAAGTCGAGATACCCCAGAAAAATTGGCCGAGTACACGACTTACTTTCACCCTAAGATCATCGGTGCAACCAGCAATAAAGAGACAATTGATAAAATCGTTCAGCTTTATGGTGCTTCATACCGTATTGTAAAAAGTGATTCGGCGATGGGTTATATCGTAGATCATTCATCTGCAACCTACGTGATTGACCAACAGGGAAAATTAAGGAAAATCCTTGTTCATGGCACATCCCCCGATATAATTCGTAGCGTAATACGCAAATTATTATCAGTGAGTAATAATTAGGAGCAGTAACGATGAGACCTTTTTACGACTCGGAATGTTATTTAGCACAAATTAATGTCGCACAAGCAACAGATAATATTGATTCAGGCCTTAATGCAAGGCTTTAAAAGCCAGCGTGATGAGATAAACGCCTTAGCCGATACAGCCGCAGGCTTTGTCTGGCGACTTCATAAAATGAAAGACATGCATCAGGTACTTTGGTGGGTTCTAAAGGGTTATATTCCCAGTGTTGAATAAGGTAAAAAGAAGCTCCAACAGATTCAACAAGATGGTGAGTTAGCGAGGCGGCTTTCTCATTCTCTAAGCCGTTTGATCCGCCTGTCTAGCTCGTGTGCTACTTCTTCATCCCTTGAATAATTTTCTTAACTTCTGCCTTGATGGTTTGTTGCTGAGCGTTGCTAAATTCCAGCGTAAGGTCAACCCAGTCACCCGCCTTAATTTTGCGCGTAAGACCAATCAACATAATATGATAACCGCCCGGTTTTAAAACCGTCTTGCCATGGGCAGGGATTTTAATGGTTTTCACTTGGCGCATTTTCATCATGCCGTTGTCATGCACGTGCTCATGTAGCTCTACATGCTTTGCGACATCGCTACTCGCTTTAATTAAAGATATGTCTTGCTCAGATTCGTTAATAATTGTTAAAAATGATGCTGAAGTCGTCAAGCCCGGCGGCACTTCTCTCACGTAAGGGGCAACAATGCTCAGGTCTCTTGCGAATGTTAACGTGCTGCTTAAAGCAAGGGTAAGGCTAAAGATGATAAGTGATAAATTTTTCATAGTTTGTTAATCCATATTGTTCTAATTAAAATCAAATTAGAAGTGTTCTAATACAAACACTCTCAATTCAAAAGTATCAGTGAGATGTAACTATCGCCACATTAACGTACACCGTTTTTAAATACAATGATGATTATCAACTCAGATCGACACCTATCAATCCAAGGCAACTGATATACTAGTCATTTTGTTTCATAAGCTAGGTTATTATGTCATCTCGCACCACCATTAAATGCCCAAACTGCCAAACAGAAATTGATGTTAATGAAGTTCTATCATCAGAACTAGAACAATCATTAACCGCCAAACACGCCGCCGAGCTAGAGCAAAATCGTCAAAAATATAAGCGTGCAATGGATGAACTTAAAACCAAAGAAGTCTCGATGCAAGAGGCAAAAGAAAAATTTGATGATGAGCTAAAGCAAGCGACCAAAAAGCAATTAAGGAAAGCCTTAAAAGTAGAGCGTGAAAAGCTGCAAACGGAAATCAAAAAAGAAGTGACTGAAGAACAGTCAGAGTCACTCGCATTATTACAAAAAGAAGTGGCTGATAAATCCAAACAAGTAAAAGAATTGCACGAAACTAAAGCACAAGTTGAGCAATTAAAACGTGAAAAAGAAGAAGCCACATCACTGGCAAAACTAGAAGCACAAAAAGCCCTAAATGATGAGCTAAAGTGCGAAAAAGCCAAGCTCGCACAGCAAGCCTACGACGAAAAACAGCAAGTCTTAAAAGAAATAAAAGAAGCCAGCGAACTGGAGCTAAAAGCTAAAGATGAGCAAATAGCACAAATGGCGAAAAGCATTGAAGATGCTAAACGCAAAGCCGAGCAAGGCTCGATGCAAGTGCAGGGCGAGGCTTTGGAAACCTTAATTGAGGCAAGGCTGGCGTGTCATTTTCCATTCGATACCATTGCGGAAATCAAAAAAGGCGCATTTGGTGCAGACTGTGTACAAACCATTCATACCCGTGAAGCACAAAACTGCGGAGTGATTTGTTACGAAAGTAAAAATACCAAAGCATGGTCAGATAGTTGGGTAGCAAAACTCAAGCAAGACATGCTCAAAGTGAATGCCGATATTGGGGTGTTAGTTACGGCAGTTTACCCTAATGATATGAAACGCATGGGCTTTGTTGATGGCATTTGGGTATGTAGCCTTGATGAGTTCAAAGGCTCAGCATCACTGCTTCGTGAAAGTCTGATTCGGGTGCATTCCACCTTACAAAAAGAAGACAACAAAGCCGATAAAATGAGCCTGCTATACAGTTATCTAACCGGCAACGAGTTTAATATGCAACTTAAAGCCATTGTAGACGGCTTTATGGCGATGCAGACCGAACTCGATAAAGAGCGCCGCTCACTCATGGCAAGCTGGAAACGCCGCCAGAAACTCATCGACGGCGTACTCCAAAATACCACCGAAATGTACGGCTCATTACAAGGTATCGCAGGGCCTGCGGCACTGGAGAAAATAGAGGCGTTGGAATTATCCGATGGGGTTGAGGGTGGTGATTCTTGAGTTTTGATTGAATATGTAATACGATATGTATTACACAGAAGGTGACGGAAGAAAATTATGATTACACTTAGATTAGATCAAAAGCTCGAAACAGAAATACAAACAACTTCAACAATGCTGGGCTTGAGTAAGTCTGAATTAATTCGTATCAGTGTAGCTGAGTATATTAAAAAACAAAAAAAGCCTAATGCATGGGAGTTAGGAGAGAATCTGTTTGGTCAATACGCCAGCGGGCAGAATGATTTATCCGTAAACCGTAAGGCATTACTTCGCGATAAAA
>JALSJN010000001.1 GCA_026989335.1 Thiotrichaceae bacterium | reverse complement strand
ATTTTTTAAAAATTGATCTGAAAACTAATATTCTTAAAATTAGTGGCTTGATCAGTCATTCCTTAAGGAGAACCTGATCAAGTCCAAATAGTTTCAGCTGGCTAAAACTGCGGTAGTTTCCACGAAGATTGGCGTAATAGAATAACTATTACGACTCACTTCATAAAAAAATAGCGACAGTTTTTTCTGCGCTAAATTCTAATCGACTTAATCAGGTTCTCCTTAACAACAAATAAAAGCTCCTACATTAATCGTGGCTTAGGCAAACAAAAAAATCTTGGTAGTTACCGTGATCGACTTTTCGAGGTACTTGCCAGGTTCTTACCTCGGCTTCTACTTTTGTTTTTAGCCATGAATTTTTTATTACTTTTCGTACTACTATTGACCTTAATACGGTGATGGAAATCATTACCTTTAGCCTGCCCACGTCCTTTTCCTTTTTCCAAGCGATGATTAAACTCAGGTACCAAATGCTCTTTAGCATTGCCGATTAAGTCTTCACGTCCCATACGTTTTAGTGCAGTACGAATCATTTGCCAGTTTTCAGAGTCGTGGTAGCGTAAAAAGGCTTTATGCAACTTTCTAGTTTTTGCAGTTTTTGCAGTGTCGATATGCTCGGTATCTGAGCCCACCGTTTTAAGCGGATTAATCCCAGTATGGTACATGGCTGATGCCAGTGCCATAGGTGTCGGTATAAACTGCTGAACTTGATCTGGCTTGAACTTATTCTCTTTTAGCCATATAGCCAAGCTAAGCATATCCTCATCGGTAGTACCTGGATGAGATGAGATAAAGTAGGGAATCAAATATTGCTCTTTACCAGCTTCTTTTGAATACTTCTCAAACAGCTCTTTAAAGCGAAAGTAACTCCCTATCGGTGGTTTCATCATTCTTGATAAGGTACTTTTCTCAGTATGTTCTGGGGCGATTTTCAAACGCCCACCGACATGATGTGTCACCAACTCTTTAACATATTCAGGGTCACGAATGGCAAGGTCATAACGCAAGCCAGATGCAATAAACACACGTTTTACCCCCTCTACTTTTCGTGCACGTTTATATAATTTGGTGAGTGGCTTATGGTTGGTATTTAAGTTCTCACATACGCCGGGATAGACACAAGATAAGCGCCGACAAGATTCTTCAATCTTATGGCTCTTGCAGGAAAGCCGATACATATTTGCAGTTGGCCCACCCAAGTCTGAAATAATCCCGGTAAATTCTGGAATATTATCGCGGATAGACTCAATCTCTCGAATGACAGAGTCTTCTGAACGACTTTGAATTATCCGGCCTTCGTGTTCTGTGATCGAACAAAACGTACAACCACCAAAACAACCCCGCATAATATTAATTGAGAAACGAATCATATCGTAAGCAGGTATCTTCAAATCACCGTAAGTTGGATGTGGTTTTCGGGTATAAGGAAACTCAAACAGCTGATCAAACTCGTTAGCGCTTAAAGGTTGCGGTGGTGGGTTTAGCCAGACATCACGTTTACCATGCATTTGTACTAGAGCGCGTGCATTACCGGGATTAGTTTCAAGATGAAAAACTCGTGAGGCGTGTGCATATAAGATTTTACTTTCTACGACTTGATTATGCGAAGGTAGGCGAATAACAGTGGTTGTACGATCAAGCTTTTTAGGGCGTTCATGAAAATGAATAATTTGTGCAGCACTACTGTTTAATTTATCTTCTGTTTGCTGATCATCCTTGTTTTTTTCACAGTCCTTACTCTGCGTTGTATCTAAATAAGGATTAGTATCAGGGTGCTCAATAGAGCCTACGGCATCAATGTCGGTTGAATCAATTAACGTCCAGCCTTCGGGGATACCTTGGCGCATAAAACCTGTGCCACGAATATCGGTAATCTCACCTATTCTTTCACCATTTGAGAGTCGATGAGCTACTTCTACGATGGCGCGCTCTGCATTCCCAAAGAGTAACATATCCGCCTTTGAATCAGGCAGTATTGAGCGTCGCACCTTTTCAGTCCAATAGTCATATTGTGCGATACGCCGCAAACTGGCCTCGATACCACCAATGATAACGGGTATACCTTTATAGGCTTCTTTTGCACGTTGTGCATAGACCACTGTGGCGCGATTCGGGCGCTTGCCTGCTTTTGCACCTGCTGTGTAGGCATCATCTGAGCGAGGCTTTCTATCGGCAGTATAATGATTCACCATGGAATCCATATTACCTGCCGCAATACCAAAAAATAAGTTAGGTTTACCCAGCCTTTGGAAGTCTTCGGCAGAGCGCCAATCAGGTTGAGAAATAATCCCCACACGAAAGCCTTGGGACTCTAGTAAACGACCAATAATAGCCATGCCAAAGCTAGGGTGATCAACATAAGCATCACCGGTAACGATAATAATATCGCACGAATCCCAGCCTAAATCATCCATCTCATCACGTGACATGGGTAGGACCGATGCTGTACCAAATTTATGTGGCCAGAACTTACGGTACGAAAATAGATTGGGGGCTGTGATATTCATTTGTACAGATTGTACATTGCTTTTAAAGTAAAAGCCGTTTCTACTACTTTTTAAAAGAGAATCATTTGAAATATAAATTAGGGTTTATAACGCACTCATAGGCAGTTAATCACGGAAAAATTCCACCCGTCTTCCCTTTGACCCTGTTCTGACCTGCTTATTGATATAGACTAAATCACCATTAACAACCGTGGCATAAACACTAGAGCGGAACTCATAACCATTAAAGGGTGTCCAAGCCGCTTTTGAAAGAATCGAATCATTGCTGGCTGTGATTCCTTCCGCGGTATCTATCACGACAAGGTCAGCCCAATAGCCTTCCCTAATATAGCCTCTATCTTTTACTTGAAAAATATCAGCAACGGCATGGCTAGTTTTGTTGACAATTAATTCTAAACTGAAAATCCCATCTTGGTAATGCTCTAACAGCGAAGGCAGTGAAAATTCAATTAACGGATTTCCAGATAACACTTCGAAGTAATTTCCTTGTTTATCATCAAGCGTGACGGGCTTATGCACGCTAGCAATCGTATCTAAACAACCATCCATTAGGCTTTGAAATAAGCTAGCTCTATCTATATCAGATTTAATGGCAGGGTTCGTTTTAATCAACGCACCCTTTTCAACCTCACTCAGGACATTATCATTAGCGTGGTGGTTATTAGTGATGCTTACACTTGTATCGCTCACATAATCCTCATCGGTAAACACTAGATATTCATAACCCACTTCAGCGGTAATTTGTTTTTCTATGAGGGGTAAGTCGCTAAAGAGTTCCGCTTCTTTGGTACTTGAAACATGAGAGACATGAAGTTTTGAATGATTGTTAGTAGCCAGTTCAATGGCTAATTTTGTGGATGCGTAGCAGGCTGCTGCTGTTCTGATACTGGGATGAAACTGAAAGGGAATATCATCACCGTATACTTGACGGTAACTTTCTTCATTTTCAACAATGGTTGGGGTGTCTTCGCAGTGGGTATTTAATAAAATAGGGGAATGTTTAAAAATCTCATTTAAAGGCTCTGGTTCATCGACTAAACGATTATCCCTGGTCCCTCCCATAAAAATATGAACACCACAGCTAGATTTTGGATCTAGTGATTTTATTTCCTCCAAATTGCTGTTTGATGCTCCTAAGTAGTAGGAATAATTTGCTAAAGAATGTTCAGTGGCAAACAGCATTTTCTGTTCTAAACGCTCAGCACTATTAACAGAGCTACCTTTAGAAGGAGTATCAAAATAAGTGGTAACGCCACCAGCAACAGCAGCATGAGATTCATTACAACAGCTGTTTTTATTTACGTCCTTATTTGAGATGTCTTGCTGAAAATGAACATTCGCATCAATCATACCGGGGAGTAAAAACTTACCTTTCACATCTAATACTTGCTGGACTTTCATAGCGGACAAATCTTTAGCAATTTTTTCAATGCGACCGCCTCTTATATAAATATCAGACTCAGTGATGGTATTCTCATTCACTATTTTTGCATTGAGTATTAAAAGAGTACCCATAAGATTTTTCTGTTTAAAGTGCGCGGTCTAGGGTTATAAAAGTATAAGCGTGAGGATTCTCCTCATCAGCCAAATGTTTAATTTTATCAACCTCATTCCATTTAAGTTGCGTATAATCGGGGAAAAAAGTATCACCCTCAAAGACTTCATCAATTAATGTGAGATAGAGCCTATCCGCATCTTTAAGAAACTTACTGTAAAGATGTGCCCCACCCGTAATAAATATTTCTTGAGAAGAATTTTCTTCATTTTTCGCAAGTTCCAAAGCCGCATCCAATGAATTCACAACACGACAACCCTTTATACTAAGTTGCGGGTTTCGGCTAAGAATAATATTTAAACGTCCAGGAAGCGGGAAACCAATCGAATCATAGGTTTTTCGACCCATAATAATGGGACTACCCAAGGTGGTTTTTTTAAACCATTTTAAGTCTGCGGGTAAATGCCACGGCATTTTATTATTTAGCCCAATGACTCTGTTTTTACCCATGGCTGCAATCATGGAAATTTTCATGGATTTAAAAAGCTACTTAACTATTTTCAAAGCAGGACGCTTTGATTTATTCGGTTTAGCGGAGGGCTTTTCAGTAGGCTTAACTTTGTCTAAAGACTTTGGCCCCGTAGGTTTAGGCGGCGTATCATCAGGCGGTACTTCATTTTCAATATCAAAAGACATGCCTTCCCCTGTTTCACTTGCATACAAAGACATAATGGCATTCATTGGTGAAAATATTTCATAAGGGCTGCCACCAAAACGCGCCTTAAAACTCAAACCATCATTATCAATGAGTAATTCTTCGGCTGCCGATGGATTAATGTTTAAGATAATCTTGCCGTTATCTATGTATTGCTGAGGCACGATGACTTGAGGGTTATCTGCAAATAATACCACATGAGGCGTACCTTCATTATCGACCACCCACTCATAGATAGCGCGTAATAAATAGGGTTTGTTTGAACTAAATTGCATCCGTATTAATACCTATCTAACTAAGGGCGAATCGCTTGCTCAGCCATCGTTAATGATATTTGGAACAGCTCACGTGAGAAAACCCGATCCATATAATCACGAATCGGTTTTGCTTCATCGGTATTTGGTAGATCAATTTTATACTTAGGTAGGCGCCATAATATGGGCGCGATGGTGCAATCAATGAGTGAGAAATCATTACTTAAGAAGTACGGTTTAATCGCAAAAACTTCTGCGGCGGCTAGAATACTCTCTCTTAAAATGATACGCGCAGTGTCTTGGCGTTCTGGCTCATCACTTTCTAAGTCACTTACCAGCGATAACCAATCCTTTTTAATACGAAACAACGTCAAACGTGTATGTGCACGAGAAACAGGGTCTACTGGCATTAAGGGCGGATGTGGAAAACGCTCATCCAAATATTCCATAATTACATGCGAGTCATATAACACAAGTTCACGATCTACCAAGGTAGGAGCAGAATTATAGGGGTTTAAATCAGCCAAATCTTCTGGTTTATTGTTTGGATCCATTTCCAAAATATCTGCCTGAATATCTTTTTCACCCAATACAATACGAACGCTATGGCAAAGCGGGCAATCGGGTAAAGTAAACAGTGTCATAACCGAACGGCGGTTGGCAACTGATGTCATTAAACACTCCTAAAAAGCTGGTTATTCAGCTAAAAATAAACAAAAACGGGCTACCAAAAGGTAGCCCGCAGATTCTATACTAAAAAGCCGTATTTGGGTATTGCTATTCTTCTCAACACTGACCAAAAAGGCTCTTAGTGAATGTCTTTCCAGTATTCTTTTGAAAGTGCATAAGCAAAACCAAATAATACCATTAAGAATAATAAGGTAAAAATACCGTACATTTTACGCGATAACTGTGCAGGTTCACTGACATACGCTAAGAAGTTAGTAATATCTCGAGTTAGCTTATCGTACTCAGCACCTGTCATTGAGCCAGGTTTTGACAAACTTAGTTTTGGTGCACCGTGATGTTCATCGCCTTTATTATGATCAAGCGTTTGCCAACCTTGTAAGTTACCAAGCACATGTGGCATACCCACATCTTTAAAGACCGTATTATTCATACCTGTAGGGCGAGAAGGGTCAAGGTAAAATCCATTGAGGTAAGAATAAATCCAATCAGCGCCACGTGAACGACCAACTAATGAAAGGTCAGGCACACTTGCACCAAAGGCTTCTGCTGCTGCCTTTGGGTTATACGCAGTTTTCATTAACGAGCCTACTTTAACTTTTTTACCGTCTTCACCACGGATAAAGATTAAGTTCTCATTTAGTAGCGTTGTAACATCATCGTCACTAAACCCATTTTCAGCGTTAAGGCCAATATCTTTTGCCACACGATTGAAACGACTAAAGCGTAGTGAGTGACAGCCTGAGCAGTAGTTTTGGTAATACTTCGCACCACGCTGCAAGCTCGCTTTGTCATCAAAATTCACATTTGCGCTTTGAAGTGTGACACCATGGCCTGCGCCACCGCCCATCATACCTAAAATACCAACAACCAATACAGGAACGGTTAAAACAAATATCCACTTACGAATACTATTACTCATGACGTTACCCTCTCTGGAACTGTTTTCTCTGCATTGCAACCACGTAAGAATAGTGGGAGCAATAAAGTTAGTGCTAAATAACCAATAGGCCAAACCCATTGCCACATGATCTGCCCTGCCGATACTGCATCATCTGGATTGTAACGCCAGAAGTCGATACCAATAATAGCAGCCGCTAAGACGAGGAACCATATTAAATAACGACCTGGATTTTCTGACTTGCTGTGCGCAAAGATCACGGCGAAAAACAAAAAGTAGATTTCAGTCATTCGTACACCTAATTCTTTATACTCAGGCGTCACTGCTTTCACACCCAAATAACCAAGTATCATAAATACCGCAGCAAAAATAGCCAAGTTAAGCATATGTGCTGTATTACGGTAGCGCCATGATTTAATCGGGTTACGATCAAGCCAAGGTAATAAGAACAACATAATAATAGCACCGAACATAGCCAAGGTACCCATAAATGGTGACAAAGTCACTGCACGTAACACTGTATAAAACGGAGTGAAGTACCAAACAGGGGCAATATGCTTTGGTGTTTTCAATGGATTAGCAGGCTCAAAGTTTGCGTGCTCTAAGAAATAACCACCCATTTCAGGTGCAAAGAAAATAATAGCAAAAAATGCCATTAAGAAAACAACAATAGCTGGAATATCATGCACGGTGTAGTAAGGGTGGAACGGAATACCATCAAGCGGTATGCCCTTATCATCCTTAATGGCTTTGATTTCAACACCATCAGGGTTATTTGAGCCGACCGTATGTAACGCAACGATATGTACAAAAACTAAGGCCACTAAAATCAATGGAACTGCTGCCACATGGAAGGCAAACAAACGATTCAAAGTAGGATCAGATATAACAAAGTCACCACGAATCCAAATAGATAATCCATCGCCAACTACAGGAATCGTCTGGAATAAGTTAATAATAACTTGCGCACCCCAGAATGACATTTGACCCCAAGGAAGCATGTAACCCATAAAGGCTTCTGCCATTAAAGCTAAGTATAGAGCCATACCAATCAACCAGACAAGCTCACGTTTGCCTTTGTAGGATCCATACATAATTCCACGGAACATGTGAAAATAGACAACAATAAAGAAGGCAGAAGCACCCGTTGAATGCATATAACGGATAAACCAACCACCCGGAACATCACGCATAATGTATTCAACCGAGGCAAAAGCAAGCTCCGCATCGGGTTTGTAGTGCATGGTTAAAAAGATACCCGATACAATCTGGATAACTAAAACCAGCATCGCTAAAACACCGAAGTAATACCATACATTAAAGTTTTTAGGCGCGTAATACTCGGACATATGCGCTTTCCATGTCTCAAGAAGAGGAAAACGCTCATCAATCCAACCTAGTACACCGGTTGCTTCTGTTGTTCTTGGGTAAGCAGCCATTATGCAGCACCTCCGTCTTCACCGATTAAGATTACATCATCACTTTTATAAAAATGCGGCGGAACGACGAGATTTGTTGGTGCAGGTACATTTTTAAATACACGACCAGCCAAGTCAAAACGTGAACCATGACAAGGACAATACCAGCCACCTTTCCAATTAGCACCTAAATCAGCAGGTGCTAATTCTGGGCGATAAGTTGGAGAACAACCTAAATGTGTGCAAATACCGATTAATACAAGCATATCGGGCTTTCTGGCACGCCCCTCATTTTGTGCGTAGTCGGGTTGTTGTGTCGCTACCGCAGATTCTGGGTCAACTAACAAAGCACTATTCTTTGGCAAGTCAGCGATCATTTGATCGGTTCGTTTAACCACCCAAATCGGCTTACCACGCCAGATAACGCGTAGTAATTGACCTGGCTCTACTTTACTGACATTAACTTCAACGGGAGCCCCCGCTGCTTTTGCACGTTCACTCGGCATCCAAGAGATAAGAAGCGGGGTAGCAAAGGCCGCTGTACCTACCGCACCAACCACTGATGTTGCGGCTATCAGCATGCGCCTACGCCCTTTATTAACCGTATTTGAATCAGAATCTGACATGATTCATGTTCTCCACATAAGTTATAAAAATCTGTAAATAGATAAATAGAAGCTCAATTAGCAGGCTCTAATATATCTATTAAAAAACCGCAACATCTTCGTTCAACTAGGCAAAAAGGTCAAGTCAAATTATGATAATTAATTTACTTTTTAATGGTTTTAAAACAAAAAAATTGACTTAAGTTAGTGTTTTAATCAAATGACATAACCGATAGCCTCACAAATAAAAAAACCTGCCTTTAAAGCAGGTTTTTTTAAGGAGAGCCTGATTAATTGGATTAGAATTAGCTTTTAGTAAGCTAAAAATAATGGGCTAAATTAGGCCCTTCTTCTAGATATTAAGTCAAGCTAGCCAAGCTTTTTAGTCACTTCTTCGAGTACTTTGTCACTCGAGGTTGCGACTACAGTAAACAGCTGACCTTTTTTATCATAGTAATCCGCCAAAGGTGCGGTCATTTCATCATAAGTATCAAGACGTTTGCTAATCGCTTCAACCGTTTCATCGGCACGTTGAATGGTTGCACTACCACATTTATCACAAACTCCTTCAACTTTAGAAGGCATGCTTTTTACATTATAAATCGCCTGACACTCTGTGTTCTCACAGGTGCGGCGTGTGGTTAAACGGTCATAAATCACATCGCGTGGTACCTCAAGGTTGACGACAAAATCAAGTTCAGCACCTATTTTATCTAATAATACCGCCAGTGCATCTGCCTGTGGAATTGTACGTGGGAAGCCGTCCAGTAAAAACCCTGATTTACAGTCATCTTCTTGCAAGCGTGCTTCCATAATATTCATGATCAATGAATCAGGCACTAAGTCACCTGCATCCATAAATGCTTTTGCTTCTTTTCCGAGGTCAGTACCTGCGGTTACCGCACCGCGTAAAATATCACCGGTTGATATTTGTACCGAACCATCTACTTTTGTCAGTAGTTTAGCGACGGTTCCTTTGCCTGCTCCGGGTGCACCTAATAATATTAATTTCATTTGTTTCTCCTAGCTATTTTATGAGAGTGAATAATTTATACTTATAGTTATCTGATGAATATAAAGAAAGATGCGCTTGTAAGCAAATAAGCATCGGTTATACTTTCACTTCTTTTATTTAACTACGCATACTCACGCGCAAACTCATTATGAAACTATCTGCTTTAACCGCTCTTTCGCCTGTTGATGGACGTTACGCCAGCAAGACCAGCTCATTACGCCAATACTTTAGTGAATACGGTTTAATTAAACACCGTGTATTGGTTGAAATTCGTTGGTTGCAAGCTTTATCGGCTAATAACGACATTACTGAGGTGCCAAACTTTTCGAGCGAAGCCAATAAAACGTTAGAAAATATTCTTAATCACTTTAACGAAGATGATGCTGGGCGTATTAAAGATATAGAGCGCACCACCAATCACGATGTGAAAGCGGTTGAATATTATTTAAAAGAAAAAATTGAAGATAGTCCTGAGCTTCAAGCTGTGACTGAATTTATTCATTTTGCCTGCACCTCCGAAGATATTAATAACCTGTCTCACGCATTAATGCTTAAAGGTGGACTTGAATCTGCATTACTGCCTGAAATGGATCAACTTATTAACGCGATAAAAACGCTCTCTCATGACTATGCAGAGATTCCTATGCTGTGTCGTACTCATGGACAACCCGCCTCACCATCAACCTTAGGCAAAGAAATGGCTAACGTTGTTTATCGTTTGCAATGTCAACGCGATCAAATTGCAAAGGTGTCTGTTTTAGGTAAAATTAACGGCGCAGTAGGAAATTACAACGCGCATCTAAGCGCTTACCCTGAAATAAACTGGGAGAAATTCGCGCAAGACTTTGTGGAGAGTTTAGGTATCACTTGGAACCCCTACACCACACAAATAGAACCACACGATTATATTGCCGAACTATTTGATACGACAGCACGCTTCAACACCATCGTCATTGATTTCTGTCGTGATATTTGGTCTTACATATCCATCGGCTATTTCAAACAAAAGGTGATAGCAGGCGAAGTCGGCTCATCCACCATGCCACACAAAGTTAACCCGATTGATTTTGAAAATGCCGAAGGCAATATGGGCATGGCGAATGCGATGATGACACACCTTTCTCAAAAGCTACCGATATCTCGCTGGCAACGTGATTTGACGGATTCAACTGTTTTAAGAACACTGGGTGTAGGCTTTGGGCATACCAGTATTGCGATTCAATCAACCCTTAAAGGCATTTCAAAACTAGAAGTCAATGAAGTAGCAATCGCCAAAGACTTAGATTCAAACTGGGAAGTACTCGCTGAACCTGTACAAACCGTCATGCGCCGTTATGGTATTGAAAAGCCCTACGAGAAACTCAAAGAACTCACCCGTGGTCAGCGCATCAATGCACAGATGATGGCTGAATTTATCGAGACTTTAGATATTCCACAAGAAGCTAAATCATTATTATTAGAAATGTCGCCTGCAACTTACATCGGCAACGCAATTAAACAGGCAAAAAGTATATAAATCATGATTCCCCATGTGCTTGGCAATATATCAAAAGAAGACTTTTTAGCCAATTACTGGCAACAAAAACCCTTAGTGATACGTAACGCGTTTCCTGATTTTGAAATGCCTTTTACGGCGGAAGAACTCGCAGGGCTTGCTCTAGATACCGACGCACCCTCACGCATGATCATCGAACACGGCTTGCCACCTGCGAACAAACCCTGGCAAGTTAAGCTATCACCGTTTACAGATGAAGATTTCACCACCTTACCCAATACTCACTGCACATTTTTAGTCAATGATTTAGAACACTATATTCCCGAGTTAGGAAATCTAATCGAGCCTTTCCGGTTTATCCCCGATTGGCGCATAGATGATTTGATGGTTAGCTACGCCGAAGATCAAGGCAGTGTTGGGCCGCATAATGATGAATATGATGTTTTTCTCATACAAGGCAAAGGCAAGCGTCGCTGGAAAATCATCACTCGTGACGACTATGAACCCGCCCTAGTCCCTAATCTCCCCATTGCTTTATTAAACGAATTTGAAGCCGATGAAGAGTGGCTTTTAGATACGGGCGATATGCTCTACCTGCCGCCTAACATGCCACATTATGGCATTGCAGAAGGTGCTTGCTTCACCTTTTCAGTTGGCTTTCGCGCCCCTCAAACTGTCGAATTAGTGCAAAGTTGGTTAGAGTCATTTAGTAAAGAGCCTGAATTTAAACAACGCTTTACTGATGCGGACCGTAAATTACAAGAAAACTCTGGGGAGATTTCTCAAGCCGATCTAGCCAGCATGACCCAACTTATTCAAAGCGCTATTGATAAACAATTACCCAATCTTTCTACATTTTTGGGTAAGCACCTTACTGAAACCCGTGGCGAACCGCCTGAAACAAATAGAGCTGAAATAAACACACCCTTATCATCCCAAACATTCAACCAAAGTATGATTGAAGAAGGAGATTATGAGCGCGAAAGCTGGCTGCGTATGGCCTATATTGAAGCGAAACAAAGCTTACATTTTTTTGCAGATGGACATCACATTGAACTACCATCAAATTTAAAACCCGATATTCAAGAGCTCTGTGAGAATTATTATTTTAGCCATGAGTCACTCAAAACGCTGAAAAAGAACACTGATTTTGCAACTCTTTTTGGCACACTTATTCATGAAGGCGGGATTCACAGATAATACTAGAAGTTGCTATTTTTGGTGTGAACCCAATCAAAGCCGTGCAATTGAAACAGCTTTTGAAGCAGCAGAAAAAATCATATCCGGCATGCAAGGTTATCTCTCTCATCAGCTATAACAATCAATTGAACACCCAAATCGATATATTTTATTGGTCAACTGGCAAACGTTTGAAGACCATACAGTTGGCTTTCGAGAATCTGAGGAATATCAACTACGGCGCAACTTACTGCCTCACTGTTATGACCCATCTCCAGAAGTTGAACATTATCAATCAATTAAAAACAAGCATTAGAACACTCGTTAAAAACCACCTTGGGCGTAAACTAGTGCGGCGCCGAATAAGGATGAAATTGTTAATACACGAACAATCCCCCACTTTAGTTTTAATATCAACAAAGCACATAAGGCTGTCAGCCCTATAACTCGCCAATCTACCGTAGCTAGCTCAGGTTGCCAAAGCTTTATAGGCCCATAGTTGGTTAAGTTGACCTCTTTAAACATCACGTGCAACGCAAACCAAACGGAAAGATTAAGTATCACACCAACAACAGCAGCTGAAATTGCTTGCAAGGCGCTTTTTAATTTTGGCTGAGCGCCGATCCACTCAATATAGGGCGCACCCGCAAATATCCATAAGAAACAAGGAATAAACGTAGTCCACAACGTAATTAAAGCAGCAGCGACCCCTAAACTTAATCCTCCTTCTTTAAACCCTGCTAAAAACCCAACAAACTCAGTCACAAGTATTAGCGGCCCAGGAGTAGTTTCTGCCAAACCAAAGCCATCCATCATTTCTTCTGGCGTCAACCAGCCCCAGTAATTAACCACATCTTGCCCCATATAAGCCAGTACCGCATAAGCACCACCAAACGTTACCACCGCCAGTTTTGAGAAGAACTTACCGATTTCAATGAGGATTTGTTGATCACTCAATAAAGCGACAGCAAACAGTGGGACTAACCAAATAAACAGCCAAATGGATACCGTTTTAATTAGCGCGCTAAAGCCTTCAGGCTTATCAACCAGTGTTTGCGCATCAGGGGTTTTCCCGCGTGCTAAAAAGAAACCGTAAGCAGCGGCTGCCAAAACAATTAAGGGGTAAGGGATATTCAAGAAAAAAATACTAATAAAAGACAACCCAGCAAGAATCTTTAAGCTAGTACTCTTTAGTGCTTTTTTCGATATTTTTAGTAGAGCCTCAACCACAATAACTAGAACGGCCGCTTTTACTCCTAAAAATAAGGCTTGAATAAGTGGCACATTTCCATAAACAGCATAAATCCAGGCCAAAGCCATAATTACGATTGCCCCTGGAATTACAAACAGTGCGCCGGCAATGATCCCACCCAGTACGCCATTACTGCGCCAACCTGCGTACGCGGCAAGTTGCATTGCCTCAGGGCCCGGTAATAACATACAAAAGCTCAATGCGTTTAGATATTCTTTTTCAGTCATCCAACGCATTTTTTCTACAATCAGCTTATGCATTAATGCAATTTGTGCGGCCGGGCCACCAAATGATAAGACGCCGATTTTTGCCCAAAGCTGGACCAAGGATGATAATGATGGCGTTTCTACGTCATTATTTGTCTCAGTGTTAGCGGTATTTACAGCGCTGTTCATAGGTATCCTATAAATAATTAAAATGTAAACTGCATACTACCCTAATCTCCAGATAGACAACACAATGGTAGAATCAGTAGGAAATGAATAAAACTGTCATTTGTCAAAGAAATGTAAAAGGATTAACTTTAGAATGCACAAAGTTAAGTAATGCTCTAGATATACCCGCCTTAATAGCATACTATCCGCTAGGCCATATCAGTTGCAAAGTTAAAAAAGAAAACAAAGGGACATTCTATGCAAGCGAATCTACACGCTGAAAAAGGAACAGGCATATTTCGATACAAAGAAGATCGTTGGCCTGTCATCATCATACTATCATTAAGTCTTCTCGATTTTATTTTATATTTTTCCGTTGAAAGTACCACTTTCTTAGTTGTATTTTACCTGCTAATGATTATCCCAAAAGGTGTTATTAGTGCGTGGAATCACCATCATCAACACTTGTTTACCTTTCGTAATACAGCCCTTAATAGAGGTCTAGAGTTTTTCTACGCACTTCATACTGGCGTTACCACACACTTATGGCGTTTGCATCACGTATTAGGTCATCACTTGAATTTTCTTGATCAAGAAAAAGATGAAAGCCGTTGGAAACGAAAAAATGGCAAAAAAATGGGTGCTCTTGAATATACCGTTAATATTGCTGCTACAGCCTATCCACGTGGCTACGGTGTCGGTAAGAAACACCCGAAACAACTTAAACCATTTATAATCTATTCGGCGATTACTTTTGTGATTGTGGCTCTACTAGTTTGGATAAATCCTACGGCAGGATTATTATTATTTGCTTTGCCGATGGTAACAAGTTTGTTATTTACCACTTATGTGACTTATGAACATCATTCTGGCTTAGATACCCAAAATGAATTTGAGGCTTCTTATAATAATACTAATCGTTTATTTAATTTATTAACAGGAAATTTAGGTTTTCATACGGCGCACCATCATAAGATGGGGGTGCACTGGTCACGACTACCTGAATTACACGCCTCGATTGCAGATAAGATTCCTGAGTCTTTATATAGGAAGTCTCGGATTACTCGGTTGTTTTTAGAGAGAGCTGTTTAGGCGGTTGCTTTTTAAGGCTCACCAAGAGCTAAAAAGTATATCGCTATACCTTCCGAAGGAAGTACCAATGTAGCGCTAAAAGTTATTAGCGCGATCAATCTTCCCAGCTTTACAAGTAGAACCTGCACGTAATGCATCTTTTAGCAGTTCAGCTAAATTATTAGCAGCTACTTCACCTTTTAAATTAATCCACAACTCTGTCACACGCCCTTTACGATCACAACGCATATCAACTTTTTTACCCGAACCTTCACCGAACGCTTTATCAAAATGTTTACGCACTTGTTTTAAAGTGACGTGTTTTCCAACACCCATATTAAATAGCTTTCCTACAACGGATTCATTAACCTGCTTGGTTAAATCGATCGCATCTGAATAATAGGTGTCAGCATCGGTACCGTAACAAGTACCGTGCTTAATCCACTCATGCCTATGTAGATTTGAAGCTACGGCTGGCATAACAAACGCAAGTTCTGTTGCGGTTTCTTGGCTTAATTCAAGAGGCTCTAATAAGTGCCAACGTTTATTACGATCGATACCTTTGTCTGTTTGGCTCACCCCACAATAGGCTTTATTTCTGGGTTGGGGCCATAAGCCATGTAATGACCAATGGCTTGCATCATATCGGTTTGTCGTTTGGGTTCGGCATTCTTTTTTACTGCCATGCGTTTCACAAAAACTGGGTTGCCAGGTTAATGCCAATAAATTTTTTGCGTGCTTTTTCGATTTTCGTACTGGTTTTTTCTTTTTTAAAGAGTCCTTTGATAATATATTTGCGCCAACTTTGCAGCTAGTTAACATTTCACCACAACTTGCTTTCACCCATCGAGAAGAGCGCTTTAAGCTTTTTATTTTAATGCGAACCGCTGCGTTCTTCTTACTACGCTCAATGATTGGATACATTTTCCCTTTTTCTAGATGTGCTTTACCTGGGTTTGTTTTTTTTCGGTACGATTGATAAGCTTCACAAAGTTGTGTAGCTTTAAGACACCCACCTGAGCCATTTTTAGCGAAAACAGCCGTTGAAAAAAATGATGTGGAAAACGCAATATATAACGATGAGACTACGACTGTAGATTGTTTAATCAATTTCAAGCCCTGAAATATTTGAATAAAGCTATTTTATGCAAAGCAGATAGAATTGCAATGTTCTTATTGGATTACTGTAATCTTTCACGCAAAGTTACATACATCGGATCATTAGGGCTGGCATATTCAGAGTCATTATAAAACCATTTAACTGCTGATCTCATCATGGGCCGTTGACGGCGACTGATTTCAATGTCATCTAACGGCTTTAGTTTCTCAATAAGACCATGCACAGCCTCGCGCGATGCCGCTGCACATTCTGAGCCACCCACGGGAAAAGCAATATCAGCATAATGATTTAAAATTGCAGATAACATTTCAGCCCCCCCATCCGACCCATCAAAAATAAAGCTTCGTTTACTCATTTATTTTTGCGCCTGAGCCGCTTTAAACTTTTTCTTTTGTTCACGATGCTTGCGCGCAAACTTATTTACATCACCACCGATATGTTCTTCGCCCCGTTGTTTTGCAAGTTCTATTTGCTTTTGTCGCTCGATATAACGCTGTTTTTGAACCTCGTCAGTCACATCATGACAATGATGACAGCTGACACCATGCGTGAAATGTACATGCTCTTTATCCGCCTCGGTAATGGGCATACGGCAGGCATGGCATTGATCATACAGACCTTTTTCTAATTGATGATTCACCGAAACGCGATTATCAAATACAAAGCATTCACCTTGCCACATTGATTCTGCTTCAGGAACTTCTTCTAAGTATTTAAGTACGCCACCTTCAAGATGATAAACCTCTTCAAAGCCTTGAGTTTTTAAGTAGGCCGTCGACTTTTCACAACGGATTCCACCAGTACAAAACATCGCAACTTTTTTATGCTTATTTTTATCAAGGTTATCTTTTACATATTGTGGAAACTCCCGAAACACTGTGGTATCGGGGTTTATTGCATCTTCAAAGGTGCCAATCGCCACTTCGTAATCATTACGCGTATCCACCAACAACACATCAGGGTCAGATATTAATGCATTCCAATCTTTCGGTTTAACGTAAGTTCCTACAATTTGCTTGGGATCAATTGAATCAATACCCATGGTAACAATTTCTTTTTTAAGTTTTACGCGAGTACGGTAAAACGGCAGCTCTTCATCAAATGATTCTTTCGTGTCAAGCGGGGCAAGACGTGGGTCATTACGCAGCCATGTGAGTACGGCATCTACGCCCTCACGTGTACCCGCGATTGTGCCGTTAATCCCTTCTAACGCCAGTAGTAACGTACCTCGTACAGCATTGTCGTCCATAACTTTATGTAATGGATCACGCAATGACTCAAAATCTTTAAGTACAACAAAGTGATAAAGGGCACAGACAACAAATTTTGACATGATTTAACCGAGCGAAATAAACATAGGCGCATTATACGCGCAAAACTTACGGTGTAAAACTGACTCAGGTCATCACACAAGCTTTTCTATCGTGCAAAACAAACCGTACTGACATTTAATTCAAATCGGTAGCTAGCTTTTTCAAGCGCTCTAAAGGCACAACATCTAACGCACGTTGATGGGTTCGTGATAGAAAAACACGCGGTGCAGCACCTTCTTCGTACGCCTCTAGCCAACGCGCAGCGCATAAACACCAACCATCACCCGCTCTTAAACCTTCAAAGCCAAATTGTGGCTGCGGGGTTGATAAATCATTGCCCTTAGATTTTGAATAGGCAAGAAACTCCTTACTGGCTTGAATACAAACGGTGTGTGAGCCAAAGTCTTCTTCACAAGTATTGCAGTGACTATCACGAAAAAAACCTGTAATGGGTTTATCCCCACATAGCTCTAAAGGTTCACCGAGTACATTGATGGAGTCATCTTTTCTCATGTTTGTCCTTTTTGTTTTTTTCTCGTCGTTGTTTAAAAAAATCTCTCAGAATTTGACCACATTCATCTTGCATTACCCCACCGACAACATCTACGCGATGGTTGTGATAAGTCTGTGAAAATAAATCAATCGCGCTACCCGCTGTTCCTGTACGTGGATCGGGTGCGCCAAACACGACACGCTGAACACGCGCATGAATAATTGCACCTGCGCACATGGTGCAAGGCTCTAACGTTACGTAAAGCGTAGTATTAGGGATCCGATAGTTTTTCAGCGCCTCACCTGCTGCACGAATTGCCACAATTTCAGCATGCGCCGTGGCATCGTGTTTGTCGATGGGCTGGTTCCAGCCCTCTGCGATAAGCTGATCATCTTTGACAACGACAGCACCGACGGGAACTTCACCTTCCTCACGCGAGCGTTCAGCGACTGTTAGCGCTCGCGCCATCCATTCTTGATCAGTGTTATTAGTAATAGTAATTAAATCTAAATCGTATCAAGTATTTTTAAAATTTCTATTAGAGAAATCTTTTCCAACTCAGCTGAAGAAAGCTCTTTAATCTTAACATGCAAGGTTTCTATTTTAGATTCAAGCTCAGCATCTTTAACACCGATATCCGCATAATCCTCAACGGTAGGTACATTACCGTTCTCCTTTGCAAACGCTTTTACTTTTTTAATGGCTTTATTGTAATTATCAATCAAAATTTGTAGCTCAGCTTTACTATTAACCGTATCAAAGTCTTTTTGGGTAATGAGTTTAAGGATACTGTCTTTATTGATCTCATCTACATTAATAATCCCTGCTTTTGTAAATAATGATAGGGGGGGCACTTTTCCATCATTGTATTTCACATAGTTTGCTATTCTCCAAACCGCGCGCTCTTCATCAGATAGCCCAGGTATAGTATCAATCAATGCATTACCAAACTCCTCTTTGCTACCACAAGCTGCAAGTAAAGAAAGCAGTGTAAAAATAAGAAGTAACTTTTTCATGGTGAAAACCTATCTATGTTATTGAAAATATTAATACTATTCTATAGGAGGATAGTGAGAAGTACAAATGCATGGCTATTAACTCATCAAAAAGAAAAACTGCTTCAGTGCTAAGTTCAGGCGTTTTTGACTGTTTGAACTATTCCCACTCAATGGTTGCCGGCGGCTTGCCTGAGATATCATAAGTCACTCGCGAGACATGGCTAATTTCATTAATAATTCGATTAGAAACCAAACTCAAAAAGTCATAGGGCAGATGTGCCCAACGTGCGGTCATAAAATCTATGGTTTCAACCGCACGCAATGCAATCACATAGTCATAACGACGGCCATCACCTGTTACACCGACTGATTTAATCGGCAGAAATACCGCAAAAGCCTGTGAAGTCTTATTATAAAGATCATGCTTATACAGCTCTTCAATAAAGATATTATCAGCTAGGCGCAAAATATCGGCAAATTCTTTTTTAACTTCACCCAATATTCTTACCCCTAAGCCAGGCCCTGGGAATGGGTGACGGTGTACCATTTCGGCAGGAAGTCCAAGCTCGATACCAATGGTACGGACTTCATCTTTAAATAATTCGCGTAACGGCTCTACCAGACCTAGTTTCATATCTTTTGGTAAACCACCCACATTGTGGTGTGATTTAATCAAATGAGCTTTGCCTGTTTTACTACCCGCAGATTCAATCACATCAGGGTAAATAGTGCCTTGGGCTAACCACTTTGCATTGCTGAGTTTATTTGATTCTTCTTCAAAAATTTCAACAAACAAGTTGCCGATAATTTTACGCTTTTCTTCAGGGTCGGTTTTACCTTCTAAGGCTTTAAGATAACGTTCTTCAGCATTAACACGGATCACTTTTACGCCCATGTGCTCGGAAAACATGGTCATGACTTGATCGCCTTCCTTTAAACGCAATAAACCGGTATCAACAAATACACAGGTTAGTTGTTTACCAAGAGCTTTGTGTAACATCGCCGCTACCACCGATGAATCCACACCACCGGATAAGCCCAAGATGACTTCATCAGAGCCTACTTGTGCTTTCACATTGTTAATACTATCGTCAATAATATTCTGCGGGTTCCACAAATTAGCACAGCCACAAATTTCACGACTAAAGCGTTCTAGAATACGACCACCCTGCTTTGTATGCGTAACCTCTGGGTGAAATTGTATGCCGTAGAACTGCTTATCCTCATTGGCTATGCCTGCTATCGGCGCATTCTCAGTGCTTGCCATTAACTTAAATGACTCAGGGATTTCGACTACATGATCACCGTGTGACATCCATACATCCAGTAATCCATGACCTTCGGCATTGACCTCGTCTTCAATGTTTTTAAATAAAGCAGTATGCCCACGTGCACGCACTTGTGCATATCCGTATTCCTGATGATCAGCGGTTTCAACCTTACCACCAAAGTGCATTGCCATGGTTTGCATGCCATAACAAATACCCAATACAGGTACACCTAAATTATAAACGGCAGCAGGGGCAATAGGCGGATTATCCCCAATGGTTGATTCTGGGCCACCGGATAAAATAACTCCTTTAGCTTTAAAATCAATAACATCTTGGTCACTCACATCCCAAGGGTAAATCTCACAATAAACACCCACTTCACGAATTCGTCGAGCAATAAGCTGCGTGTACTGTGCGCCAAAATCTAAAATCAAGATGCGATCATTATGGATGTTTGATTGGCTCATTGAGTAATTCCTAAAATTGTATTTTTAGATAGTTATTAAATCCTGAATCCGTGACTTCAAGGTGGATTCAGGTAAATGACTAGGCGTGTTTGATAACCAGTTGATTAGTTTTACCTACCATTAACTCTATTGTCATCCATAAACGTTTAAAAACAGCTTCTTGACGATACGGTAGCTTGTGTTTTTTACAAATTTCTTTCACCAATGGTTGCATTTCTTGATAGTGATTCAAAGGGATTGATGGAAACAAATGGTGTTCGATTTGATAATTTAACCAACCATGCATGAAGTCAACCTGATCAGAGCCTGTATTATAATTTACCGTACCTATAATTTGGCGTAAGTAAAACTCTCCACGACCTTTGGTAGGTTGTTCAAAACGGTAAATATCTTCTGCTGCATGATTTGGAATAATCACAAAAAACGAATGTAGATTAGCAAAAAACTCTGCCAGCAATGATGCCATAAAAACATTAAGTACGGCGTCTGTTCCTAAAGGTAAAAACAGTAAAGGCATAAACACAAAACGAAAGCCTACATAAGGTAAAATACAACTCAGCCATAGTCGTCTACCATCTACAGCAAAGGGGCTCCAAGCACCGGCACGTAAAAATGTTTTATATTCTGGCTCACCGCGTTTTTTTCTCTCATAGTTAGCAAGCATTCTAAGTGTTTGCGGGGCGTAGTAGGCAATTTTCCAAATACCCGCAAAGCCGATAACAATTACATAGCGTAGCCACATTGGTATATTAGACTCGCGCAACCATTTTAAATTTAGCTCTATATTATCCGGATCACTTTCTTCACCTAAATTATAATGGTGCTTCTTGTTGTGTTCGTAATCCCATGCCGCGGGGTCTATCCAATCCAACCAATCAACAATACGCCGCCATCCTTTTGCAAAGCCTTTACGAGTATAACGCTCAGGTACTCCGGGAACTTTATCATACGCACCATGCATTACTGGGTGTGCAACATTTGCCCAACGGCTAATGTTACCGAGACTAATTAAGAAAGCACCGATAATATTAAAAGGGAAAATCCATGCAACGGAATAACCTAAAAGCGCAGAAATTCGTCCCCACCATTCTACTTTCTTCAGATGATTTAAGTCTTCTATGGTTGGTTTACCAATTCTTTCTTTAATTGAATCTATATCTTGTGCAAGTTGTTTTTGATCAACTTGAGCATAGTTTATTTGCATCATCTATAAAACCCTTGAACCTAAATATCAGTGTAATATCTTAATAAAGTTTACATCTAAATGTATTGTGATGTATCAAGTTAATCGTTTAACTTAATAATTATTTGGGACTATTACGCGACCTAGTAAACGTAAACCAACGAGCTAAGAATGATAATTAGGCGCTTCTTTAGTAATCGTCACATCATGAACATGAGATTCTTTCATACCTGCCCCAGTAATGCGTACAAATTCAGGTTTATCTCTCATTTCATCTAAATCTTTACACCCAACATAGCCCATGCTTGAACGTATTCCACCTGTCAGCTGATGGATAATTGGGGCTAATGGGCCTTTATAAGGAACCTGGCCTTCTATACCTTCAGGTACTAATTTATCTGCCGCATTTTCTGACTCTTGAAAATAACGATCACTTGATCCATCTGCCATCGCACCCAAAGACCCCATACCACGGTATGATTTATAAGAGCGACCTTGATAAATAATAATTTCACCTGGGGCTTCATCAGTACCTGCAAACATGCCGCCGAGCATCACACAGTGCGCACCAGAGGCTAATGATTTTGCAATATCACCCGAAAAACGAATACCTCCATCGGCAATTAATGGCACACCGCTCTCTTTTAAAGCTTTAGCTACATTCATAATAGCTGTAATTTGCGGGACACCAACACCCGCTATCATTCGGGTTGTACAGATTGACCCTGGGCCAATACCTACTTTAACGGCATCAGCCCCAGCTTCAACCAGAGCCAAAGCTGCCGCTCCGGTTGCGATATTTCCGCCAATCACCTCAACATCAGGGAAGCTTGTTTTCACCCATCTAACACGATCAAGCACACCTTGCGAGTGACCATGTGCCGTATCTACAATAATCACATCAACGCCAGCTTCTACCAATGCGGTAACACGTGCCTCTGTCCCATGCCCCGTACCAACAGCAGCGCCTACCCGTAAACTGCCAGATTCATCTTTACAGGCACTAGGAAAGTCAGTAGATTTTTGAATATCCTTTACTGTAATTAATCCACGCAACTTAAAGTCATCATTAATGACTAATACTTTTTCTATTCGGTGGGTGTGTAATAGTTTTTTAATTTCTTTTTTACTTGCACCTTCAGATACCGTTACAAGGTTTTCTTTGGTTGTCATGATTGATGAAACCGGTTGATCGAGTTTAGTTTCAAAACGTAAATCTCGACTGGTTACAATACCGACTAAATCATCACCATTTTCGACAACAGGAACACCTGATATTTTATGCTTGGATGTTAACGCCATGACATCACCAATGGACATCTCAGCAGCAATAGTGATTGGGTCTTTAATGATACCGCTTTCAAAACGTTTAACACTACTGATAATCGTAGCCTGTTGTTCTATTGTCATGTTTTTGTGAACAATTCCCAAGCCGCCTTCTTGTGCTAACGAAATAGCTAAATTTGCTTCGGTGACAGTATCCATTGCAGCCGATAGCATAGGAATATTTAAACGAATATTTTTAGTCAGCTGGGTACTCAAATCAACCTCAGCGGGTAAGACATTTGAATGTGCGGGCACTAATAAAACATCGTCAAATGTTAAGGCTTCTTCGAGAATTCTCATAAGTTGGTTTCCAACGGTTGGCATGTTATTGGGAGCAGTAGCATAAGCGTTTTCAGTCAAAAAATCTTAACAATATTTAGTTCTGTAGTACTAAATATAAGAATAAGCTTAAATTAGCCGATCATTATAGAGATTGACCTTTAGAAGGTAAACTGGTATCAATAGAAATGTAGTTAATTTTTTTAATAAAGCTACTTTTATCACATTAAAATTTTCATCGGTTTATATCGATAATCTTAGGAGGAATGAATGAGACTTAAACTTGCAATAGCAACTATCGCACTTTCAATTACAACATTAACAGCCCCAGCTATGGCTGGTGGAGCAACAGATGCGATTAAAGCCGCTAAAGATGCACAAAAAGAAGCCAAGTCAATCGGCTTTGAGTGGCGTGACATGGGTAAAATGATTAAAAAAGCTGAAGAGCTTGCCAAAGACGGTAAAGAGAAAAAAGCGATTAAATTAGCGAATAAAGTTGCTGGTCAATTAGATATTATCAAGAAACAAGCAGAGCTTGCTAAAACTGCTGGCCCTACGTTCTAGACCAACTTGTTTAAGATATATAGTTATAAAAAAGCCCACTGTTAAAAGCGGGCTTTTTTATGCGTGTGAGTTACCGTGGGCTAGCCAACACACCACGCCGTAGGCCTACGCATACCAGCAAGTTGTACACCTTGCTGCATATAACCATTAGGGAATAACTTAAACAAATATTTCTTCGCTTCTTTTTTATCCATGCCACTTTGCATTAAAAACTTTGTCGCATCACGCACATCGGGTGTAACTTGATGCTCTTCATGAAATGCACGAATAAAGTCTAAAACAGGAAAGTGCTCATCTCTCACTTCCATGCCTTTCCATTCGTCGGCCAGTTTAAACACCATTTCTTTATTCCAATCTTCGCTACTTTGTAAATAACCATCTTTACAGCGCTCGACACCTAAGTCTTGTAAAACTCTCATGCTCATAGGGTATACCTTTCTTTGATATGCTTTTAAGCTTTGATGATATATGATTGATTTATTTGAAAATACTAGACTTAAGGGGTACACAAAATAGTGCGGGCATATAATATTTTGCGCCATATTCGTGCAACTCTTTCATTTGGGTATTTTTAAGCGATGCAATTAGTTACTTGGAATTTAAACGGCTTAGAAGATCGGCATATTGACGAGCGTACCGAAGCAGCCATGTTTCAAATGTTATTGGGGGTGCCTCTTGAAAAAGCCATGATCGAAAACTTTAAGCCCAATACGCCTGATATTATCGTCCTGCAAGAAGTGGTAGAACGCAGTTATCACGCCCATGTTCTTCCTCACCTTAAGGCGGCAGGATTTAGCATTTATCCTCAAGAAATAAGCGAGCGATCATATTTTGAAGTCATAGCCACCCGCCTCCCTGTATCAAGCTACAACAAGGTAAAATTTGAATCAACTGAACAAGGCCGCGAACTATCTATTTTACAGCTTGAAAATAAGCTCACTATTATGACGGCACACATGGAAAGTATGAAACCAGGTTCTTCCATGCGGGTTGAACAAGCTAAGTTTATTTTAGGCGAAATGAATAAGCTCAGTACGCCCAGTATTTTTGCAGGGGATACAAACCTAAGAACATCTGAATGGGAAAGCTTAGACATTAAAGATATCATCGATGCATGGGAAGCCACAGGCTCAATAAAAAAATATAAAACAACATGGCAGCGAGAAAAGTACCAAGTTCGCTACGATAGAGTTTGGACTAAGCATCTCAACATTACAGGCTTTGAAGTATTTGGTGGAAATAAAATTACAACGATCAAAGAGGCCTCATCGGATCATCGTGCCATCAGGGTCATGTTTGAATAAAAATTGATTTTTATGCTTTTAGCTACGACTTATAAAAGTTAAACTCTCTTTTTAAATCAACTGTAAAAATACCCATGCTAGATGCCAATCAAGTTGAAAGTTCGCAAACCTTTCCTGCTGTTTTTCTACCTGATCTTGATCGTCAGGCGATATCACAGCTACAACGAGATACAGCGCGGCAGTTAAACCTAACGATGTCTTTTTCAGACACCCTGCTCAGCGGCGCAAAAGGCCCTGAAGTGGCCGTTATTCCTACCGGTCAATATGAGATGGGATCGACACACCACGAGTTTGGCCATAATAAAGAAGAGTATCCGCAGCACTATATTCAAATCCAGAAACCTTATGCAATTGGGCGCTACACAATCACAGCTGATGATTTTGAGATTTTTTGTAAAGATACTGAATGGACATTTCGTGACGACTTGATTCAGTCATCGGGTAAAACCCCGGTCATCAATTTACGCTTAGTTGATGCAGAGCTTTATATCAAATGGTTAAGTGACCAAACAGGGCAAACCTACCGGCTCCCTACCGAAGCCGAGTGGGAACATGCCGCACGCGCAGGCACTACCAGTGCCTTTCACTTTGGTGATGAGGTGACCTGTAAAGAAGCTCACTTCAACGCTCTGTTCCCCTATAACGAGGCTAAGCAAAAGAAGCGCTGGTATTTACCACGTTGCTCGCCCTACCCTAAGCCGATTGAAGTCGGTGATAAACCCGCCAATGCATGGGGTTTACATGAGGTGCATGGCAATGTATGGGAGTTTACGCAAAGTAACTGGCGTGACTCACATCTTAATGCTAATCGCGACGGCAGTAATACTGGCGCGATAACTTCCCCTTGGTATGTTACAAAAGGTGGTTCATGGTTTGATGATGCCATTCACTCGCGCAGTGCCGCACGTAAACGACGTAGCTTTGAGGAACTCGATACCAATTTAGGTTTTCGTGTAGTCCGGGAGATCGTATGAGTGAGTCACAAGCACAAACAAACATTGATAATACAAGACTTCATAATCACTATGGTAGCTTCAAACTTGAACGCTTACCAAAAACTACAAAAGGTGATTTACGCGCATGGGATGCGGCCGATGAGTTAATCCTCAATACGCTTCATAACGATTACACAACACAACTCAATCAAGCTGAGCCACTGCTGATTATTAATGATACCTTTGGTGCTTTAATTACCTCTTTGCATGAAAGTCCAATTCATAGCTGGTCTGACTCCTACTTAAGCCAACTGGCTAGTCAAAATAATCTGCAATTAAATGAGTTAAAAGGCCTGTATCGCTTTATTCCTGCCACGGATGATTTACCACAGCGTTATCTATGCGTAATTATCAAAATACCCAAAACACTTAGTTTGTTAGAAGATCAGTTAATTCGCTTAAAGCCTCACATTAATAGAGATACAATAATTATTGCTGGGGCAATGAGCAAACATATTCATAATTCTACACTACAATTATTCGAGAAAGTTATTGGTATAACCACAACCTCTCGTGCCACCAAAAAAGCACGTTTGATTTTCAGTAAAAATACCCTAGAAAGTATCCCTACGAATAATCCTTACCCTAATAAACTTACTATTCCTGAGTTTCAATTGACATTGATTAATCACGCCAATGTTTTCTCACAAAACCAGTTAGACATTGGCGCACGCTTTCTTGTTCAACAGCTAGAGAAGTGCCCCGTTTCACAACACATTGTTGATCTAGGTTGTGGTAATGGCGTACTTGGTATTGTTGCTCAAACACTGCATAAGGATGCCAAACTAAGTTTTATTGATGAGTCCTATATGGCGATAGCGTCTGCAAAAGATAGCTATCAGCGGCACTTTAAAAATACTCCTCAGCAGCAAGCAGATTTTTTTATCAGTCATTGCTTTAACCAATATCAAGGCGACAAAGCAGACCTTATTTTATGTAACCCACCGTTTCATCAAGCACATGCCGTGGGTGATCATATTGCATGGCAGATGTTTCAACAAAGCAACCAGCAACTCAATCCAAAGGGTGAGCTATGGGTTGTGGCTAATCGACATTTAGGCTATCACATCAAACTAAAAAAACTGTTTGGTAATTGTCGTACCATTGCATCCAATAAAAAGTTTGTGATTTTAGCTGCACATAAACGTTAAGGGTTATAATTTCCTTATGTTTGAACCAGCCCCTTTAAATAACAGAACTATACTCAGCGTTGCCGAGTTAAATGCTGAAGTGAATCAGCTCCTTAACCGTGGATTTTCGTTAATCTGGGTTGAAGCAGAAATCTCCAATTTAGTGCGTCCATCCTCAGGGCACTTATACTTTACCCTAAAAGATAATAAGTCACAGATTCGTAGCGCGATGTTTCGTAACCGAAATATGAAACTTAACATCACACCTGAAAATGGGATGAAGGTATTAGTGCGTGGCAGGGTTGGATTATATGAGCCTCGCGGTGAATATCAATTCATCGCTGAGCACATGGAAGATGCCGGTGTGGGTCAGCTACAACGCGAGTTTGAAGCGTTAAAGAAAAAGCTTAGCGAGGCGGGACTGTTTGACGACAACCATAAAAAACAGCTACCTGAGTACCCTAAACGCATTGCCATTATCACCTCACCTAGCGGTGCGGCAATTCGTGACATTCTTAATGTACTTAAACGCCGTAGCCCGCAAACACCACTTTTAATTTACCCTGTAAGTGTGCAAGGCAGTAACGCTAAAGGGCAAATTGAAGCCGCAATTCGTCGCGCTGATAAGGACGACAGCTGTGATGTTATTATCCTCGCTCGCGGTGGCGGCTCTATTGAAGACCTCTGGAGCTTCAATGAAGAAAATGTAGCTAAAGCCATTTATCATGCAGTAACTCCCATCGTCTGTGGTATCGGCCATGAGATTGATTTTACCATAGCGGATTTTGTAGCAGATTTACGCGCACCGACACCCTCTGCTGCAGCTGAACTAATTACCGCTGATGTGCGGCAACTACTTACCAATGTGACACAAAATAAAGTATGGTTACAGCAGCACCTGATTAAAACTATCCAAGAGAAACAACAAAAACTTAACTGGTTAACAGCTCGATTAGACTTACAAAAACCATCCACCAAAGTTCAACAACAAAGCCAACGACTGGATGAGGTAAGCAGCCGATTACACTTACAGCTACAAACATTACTAAACAATAAATCCCTGCAACTAGCGAGCTTTCAGGCTCGTTTACAAGCGAATCAACCAGTAAGAAAAATAGCAGATAGTAAGCAAGCGTTAAGTTATTTAAGCAGCCGCTTGATGCAATCACTAAATAATAAAATACACTATGAGCAATCACGTTTCAGTCTACAAGTGGCAAAACTTGATAGCATCAGTCCATTAAAAACACTAGAGCGTGGTTACTCCATCACTAAAGACAGCCAGACCAATCAGTTGATTAGTTCTGCAAGTGCAATAACGAATAAGCAAAAACTCACGATTCGCTTTAAAGATGGTGAAATTCATGCGACCGCAATCAGTGATGACTAATATTAGCGAAATAGGCGATTAAACAGATGACAAATAAACCTTGCTCCTGCGGCTCGGCACTCAACTATGCCGTCTGTTGTGGTCGCTACCATAAAGGAAAACTAAAAGCGCCAACTGCCGAAGCTCTAATGCGCTCGCGCTACACTGCTTATTCAATGGGTAATGCCCAGTATCTTTATAAAACCTGGCATGAAAACACCCGCCCCAGTTTAACTAGCCTAAGAGATTCAGGTCCGCAAAAGCTAGTCGCATTAAAAATTATCTCACTGCAAGCTGGCGGAGAAAATGATGCAAAAGGTATCGTTGAGTTCATTGCAAGCTCAGAAAGCACCAACCCCGAAGAACCTATTTACCAGCACCGCGAAAAAAGTCTCTTCATGAAAATTAAAGATCAATGGTTGTATATTGATCGTATCTAATAGAAAGTGACCTTTGCACTATCAGATGACGAGTACAAAAAATGAAAAGATGCTTCAAGCTGCTTTCTCTCGTTATAGCACAATTTAGGGCAAACTCTAGCTCATATCCACGTTGATTTTATCAATGACTTTTAAGGGTTCATTTGACTGAGTTATTGGCCTACCGACCACGATATAACTGACTCCCGCCTCCAAAGCTTGTGCAGGAGTCATGATCCGGCTTTGATCCCCACGTTGTGAACCTTCAGGTCGAATTCCCGGAGTCACCAGTAAAAAATCTTTCCCATGATGTTCTCTTAGCATCGTAGCTTCTTGTGCCGAGCATACGACTCCATCTAAGCCAGACTGTTGCGTTAACTCTGCCAAGTACTTTACTTGCTCAGCAGGCTGATTAGTTATGTTAATTTTAGATAGCTGGTGGGCATCCATCGAAGTTAGTACCGTCACGGCTATTATTTTCGTAGAAGAGTCGCAGTCAATTAAGGCTTGTTTGGCAGCACGCATCATGACATCACTGCCGCTGGCATGTACATTTATCATCCATACACCCAAACTCGATGCTGATCGACATGCGGAGGCTACTGTATTGGGGATATCATGAAACTTTAAGTCTAAAAAAATATCGAAACCGCTATCGACAAGTTTTTTTACAAAATCTGGCCCTGCTGCAACAAACAGTTCAAAGCCGATTTTTAATCGACACAGCTCAGGGCTTAAAGGCCGAATAAAACGTAAAGCTGCTTCAGCGGTTGAAAAATCAAGCGCTATAATTAATTTACTACCCATTTTAAACCCTTTTGCATAGAACGTTATCAAACACTAAGAGAGTCGTGTTTCTGATTAAGTCGTCTAAAGTTAACTTCAATAAAAATATCGGCTGTTTTAACCAGCAAAGATAATAGGACTTGATCAGGAATTCCTTAAGCATGATCAATCGAATCCCACTCATGACAGGCAGGACAGCGCCACAAATAGTCATGCATTTTATAACCACAATGCTCACACCTAAAAGCAGGAACACCCTTTAAATAGCTAGCTAGCGCTTGGTTAACTAATAATAATCCCTGTCTGTCATCAATTCCGTTGGTGCTAGCAATGGTATAATCAGATGCTCTATAAATAGATTCAATATTTAATCGTACTGATGATAACTCCGTTTCTATCAGGTCATCTATTTCTGCTGAACCGCTGTATTTTTTAGCGAGAAGTAGAAGCGTCTCAAAAACACTTTTATCTTTCTTATGCTCATACATTTTAAACAACTCTGACTTTAATAAATCAATATTAGCGGTAGAACGTGTTGACTCTTCTAGTTTAATAAAAAGCATACTTAATAAGCGCGTATCTTCTTTAATGGCTTTTAAGTAGTATTTAAATGCTTCTTTATAATTTTTTTGATGATAAGCAATATCTCCTTCTAAAGTCATTAAACGTGTAGAGTGCTTAAATGACTTCCTTGCTTTTAATAGCAACTCATCAACCTTATTCAATTTTCCTTGATGCAAAGCCTCATCCGCTAGTTCACAATAATAATGCGCAATCAGTTTATTACTTTCTAATTTAACTGATTTCGAACTATCCTTGTGATTTTTACTAAAGCAATCTGTGACATCAATTGCTTTTTGCCATTCTTGTGTTTGTTCATAAATAATACGTAAAGAAGCGCATACCGAGGCTTTTGAAACATGACGAGATAAGGATGAGTGCTTTAATAGCTCTTGAAAGACACTTTCAGCACGATCTAACATACCCGCAGAGAAAAAGTCTTTACCCAGTGAAAACATTGCTTTTTGTTTTTGCTCAGCATTTAAACTGGGACGAGAAATTAAGTTTTGATGAACCCGTAAAGCACGGTCTACTTCACCACGATCTCTAAATAAGTTTCCTAAAAGTTGGTATGTTTCAGCAGTGTACTCATCAATATCTTGATTATTTAAAAATACTTCTAGCGCCTTATCAGGCTCTTCACTGAGTAAAAAGTTAATACCTTTTACAAAATTATCAGACAACTTCCTTTGTTTTTTTTGATTTCGGGAAAGATGCTTTCGGGATGCTCTCCAACCTGCATAAAAAGCGATTGGAAGCAGTAAAAATAACAGTTCTACCATTAGAAACTGAACCTATTTATGCATTTTTAGGGCTATGTATGTGTGCTTAAAAAACTACTCTTGAATAGAAAAGTTATCTTTAGACTCATTAACACGTTCACGCATTTCTTTGCCTGGTTTAAAATGCGGTACATGTTTTGCTGCTAAAAGTACTTGATCACCTGTTTTAGGATTACGACCCTTTCTTGCAGACCGGTGATGCAATGAGAAACTTCCGAAACCACGAATTTCAATTCTTTCACCACCACTTAAGGTATCGCTCATTTGCTCGAGTAAAATTTTCACAGATAGCTCGATATCTTTACTGCTTAAATGACTTTGTTTACGTGAAAGAATATTAATAATTTCTGATTTTGTCATACTTTCTTCTCTCTTATGAATGGGGATTCTTTTATGAAATTTTAGAGAAAGTTACAACGCACATTGCAATCATCTTTGCCGCTATTTTATCAAAGTATTTAAACTTTGGTTAAAAGTAGAGGTGTAAATTTTCTTTATTAATTTCAATCAGCTACGTAACAAATAATAGTATAAATACGCGAATAAGCAACAGATATTACATAAAAAAAGCCGATTATGTTAAAACATAATCGGCTTTTTTTATTCAGGGCATAATTAAACCCTTAATTAGCAATCACAATAAATTACTTATCGAGTTGCTCTTTAAAGATATCACCAAGTGTACCTGTTGTTGCACCGCTGCCACTGTACTCTTTAAGTACTTCAGCTTCATCAGCGTAGTCTTTTGCTTTTATAGATAGGTTGATTGCACGTGTTTTGCGATCAACACCCATAAACTTAGCTTCAACTTCATCACCAACATTAAGGACGGTACTAGCATCTTCAACACGATCACGTGATATTTCAGAAGCGCGTAAAATACCTTCTATATTCTCACCAAGATCAATTTTTGCCATCTTAGCCGTCACTTCAGTAATTTTGCCTTTAACGATACTGCCTTTTTCATTGGCAGCAACAAATAAAGAGAAAGGATCCTGATCTAACTGTTTGATTCCAAGAGAAATACGCTCGCGCTCAGGGTCAACGGCTAAAATAACCGCATCGACATCATCACCCTTCTTGTATTCACGAACCGCTTCTTCGCCCGGAATACTCCAAGAGATATCAGAAAGATGTACTAAACCATCAATTCCGCCTTCAAGACCGATGAAGATACCAAAGTCAGTGATTGATTTAATAACACCCTTAACTTGATCACCTTTAACGGCACTTTTAGCAAATTCATCCCAAGGGTTGGCTTTACATTGCTTCATGCCCAATGAAATACGACGACGCTCAGGGTCAATCTCAAGAATCATAATTTCAACTTCATCACCGAGTGTTACCACTTTGGCAGGATTAACATTTTTATTCGTCCAGTCCATTTCAGAAACATGAACAAGACCTTCAACACCTTCTTCAATCTCAACAAAACAACCGTAATCCGTTAAGTTACTTACCTTACCTTGTAGGCGTGTATTAACAGGGTAGCGACGAACAAGATCCTGCCATGGATCATCACCCATTTGCTTAAGACCAAGTGATACACGACTTTTTTCCTTGTCAAACTTAAGGACCATGACATCAATTTCAGAACCAATTTCAAGGACTTCTGAAGGGTGCTTAACTCGCTTCCATGCCATATCAGTAATATGGAGTAAGCCATCTATGCCGCCTAAGTCGATGAATGCGCCGTAATCTGTTAGGTTTTTAACAATACCTTTGATTGATTTGCCTTCTTCAATACTTTCAAGTAATGCTTCACGTTCAACACTGTATTCATCTTCAACAACCGCACGACGAGAAACAACCACGTTATTACGCTTTTGGTCTAGCTTGATGAGTTTAAATTCTAATTCTTTTCCTTCAAGGTAAGCCGTATCTCGAACAGGTCGAACATCAACTAATGAACCTGGCAAGAATGCGCGAATATCACCCAACTCAACCGTAAAGCCACCTTTTACCTTACCTGTGATAATACCGGTAATAATTTCATCATTATCAAGTGCTTCTTGAAGAATTTCCCATGCACGTAAACGACGTGCTTTTTCACGAGATAGTTTGGTTTCACCAAATCCATCTTCAACACTTTCTAAAGCAACTTCAACAATATCGCCAACTTTGGCGATTAGCTCACCTGCTTCATTTTTAAATTCTTCTGCCGGAATAACGCCTTCTGATTTAAGGCCAGCACTAACGGTTACAAAATCTGGAGTCACATCAACAATAGTTGCACTGATTAATGAACCCGGGTTCATCTCAATGTACGTTAGACTTTCTTCAAATAACTCCGCAAAACTTTCACTCATGGTATAAAACCTATATTTTTTTTAACGTTAGCAAACCCATGCTGACGGTCTGATTAAACTTTGTCTGTGCCTATCCTTCGCCTATGAAAGCGAGAATTGACGACATCAAAGTGTTCATTAAACAGTTCCAATAATGATAACTGATAAAAATAGCTATCGGGTTGTTTATTGTTCACTGTAACTTTAGTAACTTATTGAAAAGCTATAATTTATAAACTTTACCAACAGTTTTCATAACTTGCGATACGACCTCATCAATACTGAATGTACCCGTATCGATAATGATTGCATCGACAGCAGCCATCAAAGGAGCAACTTTACGCGTTGTATCGCGCTTATCACGTTCTTCAATATCCTGAATCAAGCTTGCCAGATTAGCATCTACACCTTGTTTTTTCAACTGATTTAAGCGTCTCTTCGCACGGATTTGTGCACTTGCGGTTAAAAATATTTTTACTTTAGCATCAGGAAAAATAACGGTGCCCATATCTCGCCCATCGGCGACTAAACCATTAGGGCTGGAAAACCTTCTCTGGCGCTCCAATAAAGCGCTTCTTACCCCACTTATTGCTGCTACTTTGGATGCGCAACTACCACATTCCTCATTACGGATTAAAGCACTGACATTATCTCCATTTAAGATCACATCGACGCCATCACCGTTAGGAATAAAGCTAACATCAAGCGTCTCTGCAATTTTGGCAAGCTGTTCCTCATCAGTAAAATCAACCTCTTCTCTTATTGCTGCTAAGCCGACTAAACGGTATAAAGCGCCGCTATCAAGAATATTCCAGCCTAAATGACTAGCCACACGCTCTGTAATTGTACCTTTACCAGAACCTGCCGGGCCATCAACTGTAATGACAGGAAAATTTTCTGTATCGCTTTTCATGTTTTTATTCCTATGGTTTACGCTCTATCAAAAAAATATAACCGTATATCTTAACATTGCCTCACTGAAAAATCTTTTTCTGATATACAGTTAAAGGAAGCCCCGAATATGTCCAATTATTTTAGCTTGCTAAAACTGGCTGTATTTCATATTAGCACCAATACCAATAGGTGCTTTGATATAGGTGATTAACTTAAATCATTTGAATTATTTTTAAAAACTGATATAAATACCCTATGTTAAGGATAACAATGACATTTTTACTAAGGACAGTGGCCATTTCATTGATCGCAGCCCTAGGCATCTTTTCGCCCTCAATTTCTGCTGAAACACTATTAAATAAAGAACACGCTAAAAAAATTAATAAAGAATTTGTTGAGGCTATGAAAGCAAAGGATTTATCCATTATCAGAAAGTATATGTATGATGGGACAAAAATCACCGTAGACTTAGACCCTGAAAAAGGTAAAGGGGAAAAAGAGCTCAGTCTTGAAAAATACATAGATTTCACTAAACGCTCCATTGAAAAAATGGGGCCATCAGGCATTGATACTCAGTTAATCTCCCTTTCTATTAATGAAGGTCGAAATCAAGCAACAATAACCTTAAAGGTTAAGATCGTTACTAAAAGCATGGGCAATAATTTTAAATTAGTCTCTACTAAAAAAACCGTGCTAGGTATTGTTGATGAAGAGGTCAAGATTATTTCATCCAAAGACCATTTAATTAGTATTGAATCACTATAGTTTAGTAATGAGCTGACAGACAATACTAGCCAAAAAAAAGCCACTGCAATAAATATTATTGTAGTGGCTTTTTTTTATTAACGATAAATCTATTGAAAATATTCTTCACTTACTAGCTAAGTGATAAGGAGAATCTGATCAAGTCCAATTTTATTTAGCTAAATTCTAATTGACTAAATCAGAAGGTCCTTTAAGGAATGAACTGATCAAGCCACTAATTTTAAGAATATTAGTTTTCAGATCAATTTTTAAAAAATCACACATAATGTGTCCTGTTTCTATCTATTTTTATATTTTCTTACCCATCAAACCGCCTTTTTGCGGTTAA